>JAPPDF010000066.1 GCA_028875575.1 Acidobacteriota bacterium | reverse complement strand
CCCCCCGGGAGCGCGGGCGTCCCGCCCGCATGCACTCCCGTTGCGTGCCGCTCAGTTTCCCTGCGATGAGGCACCCGGCCACCCTGCCGGCGGGAACGGCATGGGCTCGGCCGAAGCAGAGTGCCGGCGCCGCTGCCGGTCGAACCGGGTGGAGGAGTTGGGCGAGGCCTTGCCAATGTTGTGCGGGCGGGACGCCCGCGCTCCCGGGGGGCTACCTCCCATGACGTTGTGATACCAAGGTCACGATATCGCAGAAGCATACGGGCACCGTTGGTCATTGAAGCAAGTCCATCGGTCTTCGTGTCCATCCGTGTCTACTTGTGGTTCACCTTCAAATACGATCTGCAGTTTCTTCCTCGAAGGGTCCACCCGCCACCGCCCATCCCTCCGACAGAACCTCAGCCTGTTCCAGGACGGTCCGGGTCGCCTTCTCCTGCTTGTCGGGCGGGTAGCCGTGCTTGCGCAGGATGCGCTTGACCAGGCGGCGGAGGTTGGCACGGATGTTCTCGCGGAGCGTCCAGTCGATGGTGACATTGCCCCGCACCGTCTGGACCAGCTCGCGGGCGATGTCGCGCAAAGTTTCGTTGCCGAGAACCTGGACCGCGCTGTCGTTGGTCTCCAGGGCGTCGTAGAAAGCCAGTTCCTCTTCCGACAGACCCAGCTCAACGCCCCGGGCACCGGCTTCGCGCATCTCTCGGGCAAGCCGGATCAGCTCCTCGATCACCTGCGCGGCCTCGATAGCACGGTTCTGATAGCGGCGGAGGGTCTGTTCCAGCATCTCGGCGAACGAGCGCGCCTGGACCACGTTCTTGCGGCGGCGGCTGGCGAGTTCGCCCTTCAGCAGCTTCTGCAACAGCTCCACGGCAAGGTTCCGCCGCGGCATTCCCCGTACCTCGGCCAGAAACTCATCGGAGAGGATGGAGATGTCGGGCTTCTTCAGCCCGGCGGCGGCGAAGATGTCGACGACCCCCTCCGAGGCCACCGCGCGCGAGACGATCTGGCGCACGGCATGGTCCAACTCCTCCTGCTTGCGCACCTGGCGCAAGGTGCGCTTGGCCAGAACCGATTGGACAGCCTGGAAGAAGGCCACGTCGTCCCGGATGCGTAGCGCGTCCTCGTGGGGCACGGCGAGTGCGAAGGCCTGGGAGAGCTCTCGCACCGCTCGTAAGCAGCGTTCCTTGCCGTTGTCCTGGACCAGGATATGTTCTTGGGCAGGGGGCAGCAGCCCCAGCCGATCCGCCGGCGTGCCGATGATCCACCTTGACCAATCGAACCCGTGGAACAGGCCGAGACAGACCTCGTACTTTTCCAGCATCACCGACACCGCTTCCGACTGATCGAGGGCGTCTTGCCGGTGCCGCCGCTCTCGGTGTAGGTCGCCAAGGCGCGTTTCAGTTCGTGGGCAAGGCCCAGATAGTCCACCACCAGGCCGCCCGGCTTGTCCTTGAACACCCGGTTGACGCGGGCAATGGCCTGCATCAGTCCGTGGCCTCTCATGGGCTTGTCCACGTACATGGTGTGCAGGCTGGGGGCGTCGAAGCCGGTCAGCCACATGTCGCGCACCAATACGATCCGGAGCGGGTCAGCAGCTTTGCGGAAGCGCTTGGCCAGCCTTTCCCGCCTGCGCTTGTTGCGAATGTGCGGCTGCCAGTCTTCAGGATCGGTGGCGGAGCCGGTCATCACCACCTTGAGGCATCCCTCGTCGTCTTCGGCGTGATGCCAATCGGGGCGGAGGCGTTCCAGTTCGCGAAAGAGCTCGATGCAGATGCGCCGGCTCATGCAGACGACCATGGCCTTGCCCTCCATAGCCTCAAGTCGCTGCTCGAAGTGGGCAACGATGTCCCGGGCCACCAGCTTCAGGCGCTTGTCGGCGCCGACAATGGCCTCCAGTTGCGCCCACTTGGTCTTGAGCTTCTCCTTGCGCTCCACCTCCTCGCTCTCGGTGGCCTCCTCGAACCGCGGGTTGATGGTCGGCTTCTCCTTCTCGTCCAGGGCCAGCTTGGCGAGGCGGCTCTCGTAGTAGATGGGGACGGTCGCCTTGTCCTGGACCGCGCGCTGGATGTCGTAGATGCTGATGTAGTCTCCGAAGACGGCGCGGGTGTTGGCGTCCTGCAGTTCAATGGGTGTCCCGGTGAAGCCGACGAAGGATGCGCCGGGCAGGGCGTCGCGCATGTGGCGGGCGAAGCCGTCGATGAAATCGTACTGACTGCGATGGGCTTCGTCCGCAATGACCACGATGTTGCGGCGTTGGGAGAGTGTCGGGAAGGTATCGCCCTTCTCCTCGGGGAGGAACTTCTGGATGGTAGTGAACACCACCCCTCCGGCTTCCACCGAGAGCCTGCCGCGCAGGTCGGCCCGGCTCTCGGCCTGTGCCGGCGGCTGGCGCAGGAGGTCCCGGCAGCGGGAGAAGGTGCCGAAGAGCTGGTCATCCAGGTCGTTACGGTCGGTCAGCACCACCACGGTCGGGTTCTCCATGGCTGGCTCGCGGATGATGCGACCGGCGTAGAAGGCCATGGTCAGGCTCTTGCCGGAACCCTGGGTATGCCAGACCACCCCGATGCGGCGGTCGCCGGCGGCCCCGCCGGGCTTGCGGCCGGCCTCATAGCGCCCGGGCTCTTCGGAACTCTCCAACTCGGCCGCGCGCAGAGTCTCGTCCACCGCCACCTGGACCGCGTGGAACTGGTGATAGCCCGCCATCTTCTTGACCAGCGACCCGCCGCCGTCGTCCTCGAACACGATGAAGTCGCGGACCAGCGGAAGAAATCGCTCCCGTTCGCAGATGCCTTCCAGCATCACCTGCAGTTCGGTCAGATGCGTTTCGGCCAGTGCCTCCCCGCTGATGGTCCGCCAGGGCTTGAACCACTCCCTTCCGGCGGTGAGAGTGCCCACGCGCGCCTGGACCCCGTCGGAGACCATGAGCATCTCGTTCATGGAGAAGAGGGTGGGCAGTTCCGCCTTGTAGGTCTGGAGTTGCTGCCAAGCCGTCCAGAGGATGGCGTCCTCATCGGCCGGGTTCTTGAGCTCGATGACGCCCAGAGGCAGGCCGTTGACGAACAGCACCACGTCGGGCCGGCGGGTGTGCTGATTCTCGGTGACGCTAAACTGGTTGACCGCCAGCCAGTCGTTGCGGGCGGGTTCGTCGAAGTCGATGACCTGCACCTGCGCCCCGCGAATGGCTCCGTCGCCCGCCCGGTACTCCACCGTCACGCCCTCCACCAGCATCCGGTGAAAGGCGCGGTTGCGGGCCTCCAGTGTGGCCCCCTCCGGTCGGACCAGCTTGCCAAAGGCATCCTCCAGCGCGTCGGAGGGAAGGTGCGGGCTCAACCCGGCCAGGGCATCCCGCAGACGCTGCGCCAGCACCACCTCGCCGTAATCGGACCGCTGCGCACCCGGTGTATCAGGGGCGATGTCAGGTCCGTGGGCCACCTGCCAACCGACATTCGCCAGCCAGGCGAGGGCGACCTGCTCGACGTCGGATTCGGTGAGGGTGGTCATTCGCCTGTTTCGTCAAAGAAGGGAATCGAGCGATGGGACCTTCGGTCCGGTACCTCCAAATTGGTGCCGCGTGGCACGTTCTCTACGAGCCACTGGCCAAGAGGCTTGTGGGGCCTCATTGTGCCGATGCGCTGCGGCCCCTCTTCCTCGGACAGGCGCAGGACCTCGGACAGACGGGCCTTGACCGCGGCGACGGTCCAGGCGTGATTGGGAGTGGTCTTATTTGCGGGCACGTTCTTGCGTGGAGAATGTAGTCAACTACTCCAACGGGGGAGAGCGGTTGAGCACAGGGGGTTTGGTGACACTAGTCACGGAGAACTATCTATAACCATTGGCTGCCCACTGGCAACTTCAGTCATTTGTAAATGATTCGCCTTAAAATACTCCATGAGCGCTTGAGAGTACTTGTCCATAGGCTCCAAACCGACGATCACTGATAGTTCCTGGCCTGAGCAGGTCAAAGCCACTCCTGACAACTTAAATTCTCGGTTTACAGTACGTTTGGCTGTAGGTATCAAGACCCAATATCGGCCCTGAAAACTGAAGGGATAGCGTAATATCTTCGGCTTAGCTCCCTCCGAAAACACCCCTATGCACGCCCTGCAGTCAAACCAAGAGTTGTAATCAGAGATTATGAGCCCATGCTCGTTGAGCAGGTTGAGGTTGCCAAAGTCGAGTCCGTATTCTCGCAGCCCATTGCTTGCTGCATTTCTGCCCAATGAAGGAACTCTGGCATCAATGAATTGATTCTCATCCAGTTTGATTGATACACAGGCAGAACACAGCGTTTTAAAGAGGGTAGCGGTCACGAGATCAAGATTTTTCAGAATGCTTAGAGTTTTGATGGACGTGCTTCCGGGTCGTTCAACCTCGCCAGCGAGTACTTTCGCCCAAAGTGTTTGCATCTCTCCCGAAGATACATCTTGTATTTCGTTAAAGAAACGCGCAGTCCAGTCGTGATCAGGCTCCCGATCTGGAACATCTCTTCCCCCCAGTTCTGCGGCAGCTTGCCTCACGACCGCTCCAATATTTCCTTGCCTCTTCTCCTCTTGGAATTGAATTCTTTGGCTCACCGTCTCGGCAATGGTCAACTCTCCCCGTACGGCTGTGTTCGAGGATGTTAGTCTCGCACGCGCGTCCGCTTGTGCGTTTGCAATAGTCTGCAATGCACTTGACTGTCCTTCAGCCAGAATGTTTTCGGCCGTTACGTCGCCCTCTGCAGCTATCCGCTTAGCTTCAGCTTCTCGCCGTGCTCTCCAAGACGCCAACATTGGACCAGCAACGCTGCCTATTCCGCTGGCTGCGTAGTCCAATAATTTTTCTAGCGCAGGAACATTTAGGTTAACGTCCACAGTCTTCTCTACTCAGTCTTCGCTTCTGACCAGTCGGGGCCTAACTTCCCGTGGCTCTGTTACCTGTCCATGCCGTAGAAATTTGCTCCATCTCCCGCATTCCACTAGTTCCCTGAGATAAGTTTTGGCAGCAACAAGTCGTTGAGGGCGGCGAAACTACCACTCAATTGGAGTCAGCCTTGGGCTCAGTTTGTCGGCAACTTTGGGCACCCAACTGGCATTGCGATGATAAAACACGAAGCGCTCCGCCATAAAAGCCACACGACGATCTATTTCCTTAACAAGTGGTGGCCTCGCCTGAACGAAAAAAAACCCCTCTTGCGGCCCCCGCCAACTGCCGTGCAATGCATTATCAGACGACAAAGGAAAACTGAACTCTCCATATGGGGGTTTCAATCCGTACCCCTCATCGAAGAATACTGGATGGTCACAGGTAATAAAGCGGTGTGCGTCGTCTGCTTTGATGACTCGCCACGTCATAGAAAAGATGTACTCGCACACGGCCGGCGAAAACCATTGACGACGGATAAGATCGTCCTTCATTGAAAGCCGCTTGCTGTCAAATTTCCCCTCCCATTCGTCGATCTTGTGTAGTAATTCTTCCTGAGACAAATTGAATCTCGATGCCTCTAACTCAAGATTTCCTTTAATCTCTGATAACAGTTCGTTTTTGGTTTGAGGGGCTTTCTCAATCATTTTTCGCCTATTACGCGGCCCCCTCTTGATCATTGATTCCAAATAAACTGTGACTGCTCGTCTACCTTCGACTCCAACCTCTTGGCCGTTTCGCAGTTGACCAAGCGGATCCTGAGCGGGACCTTCGATCCAGTCGCTCAACACACGCTCATCTTTCTCGCTATAGAATCTGCTCGATTGCGCCACATTCTTAATCGGAAGTCGTTTAAACTCCTTAGAACATTTGTCATACATCCAGATCTTGTCTGGGGCCTCCGGTGTTGCAAAGTGGCGCAGGTAGTGTTGTGGAAGGTAGTGCTGTCCCATTGTTACTCATTTCTCTGGGTAATGGGCTGGGAGAACCCCGAGGGTCGGAACTCATTTTGCACTTGGTGGGCTTGCTTTACCCCCCTCAACTCGCCGGATATGAGTTTAGGCAGTAACGTATCGCGCAGGGCAGCAAGGGCGTGGGATTCATCCGCATTCTGAGATGCGAGTGACAAGAGAGGCTCAACTAACTCTCCGAACATTCTCGGGACCCCAAGTCCTTTGGGAATGGTCATTCTATAATTCGAAATGGCGGTCTCAGGAACACGCTGCCGGCCGCTTGTCCCTGTCATGTTTTGAATCGCAACCTCGCGGAAGCCATCGCTACGTGCGAGGCAATAGGCAAATTTGCTGGGTAACGGCGGCTTGGGGCGTAGAACGATGTACTCCGTTGATCCCCAGCCGACCTGATCCTCCTCCAGGAAATCAACATACGCCGTCTTACCGTTTTCGAGACACGGAGTAATACGCGCGAGAAGCGTGTCCCCATTAGCAAATCTCATTCCAGATCCAAAGGGCCTGTCAATGACCGTTTCGGGTGTGTGTCCTTTCGTGGGCATATTGGCCATGTCGAGATAGGGCGCAATCTCTCCCCTTCGTAGCGGTCGCGATGGATTGACCTCGATCGTTTCAGCCAGCGGAACCACTTCCCACCCCTCCGGTATCGGGCCGAGTTCGGAATCCACGAAGCTGTCCGGAAATAGGGTTGCGATATTTGAGTCCATCCTGTCGAGACAGGCGCGAGCGCGTTCGACGCCCCAATCACTCCCCCCTTGAGGGAAAGTCGCAACGTGATGCTTAAGGGTGGCTTTGGCGTGGACGGGGTCGAAGTCGACGAACCAGGATTTGAACAGCACCCGCGCCATGGCCTCCAGCGTCTGGTTCATCCGCCGGTTCAACTCGATCTTGTCGTCCAGTGTCCCGAGGACCTGGGAGATTGCGCGCTGTTCCTTAGGGTCCGGCACTGACACAGGTATCGAGGAGAGTATAGTCTGGTTAATCAGGGGTTGACCGGAACCCGCTCTCCACTCATTCAGTCGAAGTGTCTGGAGCAGATAGAACACGAACTTCGCGTCATTCCGGTTGATCGCGGTTGATCGAATGGCGTTGTCTGTCACCCAACACATTCGGTCGCTGTAGTGTAGAGAGCCACAGTTGGTTCCGACGCGCCCAACGACAATGGTGTTGGGATCTGCATTGGATTCATCAGAAAAGCCAATAATTCCATTTGAGCCGTAGACGGGGTGTGGCAAACTGCCAGATCGTCGCGGGCTCGATTTTCCGTTTGCAAACGATAACAAGCCTCCGAGGGTGGTTTTGTGCCAGTCCCTTGCTGTCTTTTGTTTTTCCCTCTCCAGCAACACAACATGCTCCATTTCAATCGTCTCGCGGAACTGCTCTGGCACATCGTCCCAAACAAACAGATCCACCCGAAACGGCAGGTTGCTTTCCTCAAAGGCTTCCCTGAGATTCGAGACTTGGCCGGTTTGCTCAGGAGTTGCAAACACCACCAAGTCCAGATCAGACTTCGGGCTCGAAGTCCACTTCACGCGGGAACCGTAGACCCAGGCCGTGGTGTTCGGCAGGTGGCTGGCGAGCAACGCCATAACGGTCTTGCGCTGGTCCGTGGTGATATCGATGGGCCGGTCTAGTCCCATGTCTCCTCGGTCATGGTCTGGTAGAGGCCGATAGCGTCCTCAATGAAATCGCCCATGATTTCCAGGCAGGCTTGCGCTTTCTCGCCGCTGTAATCGTGAGCCGTACCGATGCGGGCGTCGGTGTAATCGAACCATCCCTCCGGTGACCTATCGAGCAGATCGTTCTCGCAGGCCAGTCTGAAGATGGACCTGGGACTGTTGGGCGCGTCCGCGAGAGCCAGTTCTTCAATCAAGTACCGCTTCAACACCTTCCACAGGCAGTCAAAGCAGGTTTCGAAGTGCTGAATGACCAACCCGGCAATAGCTCCCTCGGTCAGCTTGGGCAGGGAATCGTCAGTTTGCCGGTAACTCTCGTACTGCTCCTCAAGACCCTTGAGGAACATCTGAAACTTGTCGTATTCGATCGCGGCGCATGCGTCAGATCTCTTACGTCCGGGCCGTCGCAAATGCCTATAGACAGCACGGCACATCAATTGGACTCGCGGAGAATCGCCAGCGCGTCCACGACATCCTCGTCACCAAGCATTTCTTCGGTCTGCGTTGCGGGTTCCAGGTGCCGACCCTGCCAGTCTTTCATACCTCGGTTCAAGTGCAACTTGACCACGGCGATCCGTTCGTACGACACGTCATCGAAGCCATCTTCATACCCGTTCACGACCACGCGCATGCCCGTTTAAGTGGCTTTGAGATGCCGATAGTCTGATGCATTCAATCTTGTTCTACCCCGTAAAAAGAACCTCTTGCCGAGTAGATCCTTTCTCATCAGAGAGACAATTTCTCCAACTGCCTTTTCCTTCTCCTCATCAGACTTGCGGACGTCGGTACTCACATGATTCAGGAATATGTAAATTTGTCGGATTATAGAGTCAGGACAATAGAGCCAACCAACAGAGAGTTGTTGAAGAAATCTCTCCTTGTCGTCTCTAGCTGTTGTCGGACCGGCGCTGGCGTAGAAACCCTTCAGACTCTCTAACAGGGCAACGTATCGCTCTTCCTTTCTCTTATATCGTTCCCACTGCCTCTTGCTGTGTTCATTCAATAGCCAACCGAGGAACGCCAAGAATACTGGTACAGATAACTTTAGGACATCGAACCACTCGATCATTAGGTTCACCTCATGATTTTGTTGACCGTCAGCCGCATCCACTGACTTCAAACTGCCGCCCTACCTGGCCGGCCCCGCCAGATGGGACAGGCCAACCTCTCGGTAGCCCCGTCCGAGAACCGGATCCATATCCGATATCCCTCTCGGCCCGCTACTTCAGTGGGTCGAATCATTGTTCCCCCTCCATGTTTCCATTGAACCCCAGCCCGCTCAGGTTCAACTCAATAGCCGCATCCAGCTTCGCCGCCTCGGCCTGCTGTTTGCGCCACTGGGCAGCCAGTCGCTTCATCTTGTCTTCGAACGGCTCGCCGTCATCCTCCTGAACCTCCGCGCCGACATAGCGGCCGGGGGTGAGCACGTGGCCGTGCTGGCGGACTTCCTCCAGGACGGCGCTTTTGCAGAAGCCCGGAACGTCCTTGTACACGTTAGCGCCACCCTCGCCCTGGCCCGCTTCCTTCGAGAAAATAGAAGCACGGCTGTGCCAGGCTTGGTAGGTGCCGGCAATGCGGGCAATGTCTTCGTCGGTCAGCTCGCGGTGGGTGCGGTCGACCATGCGTCCCAGCTTGCGGGCATCTATGAACAGGATCTCACCGCTCCGCTCCCGTCGGCGCGCCAGAAACCAGAGGCAGGCGGGGATCTGGGTGGAGTAGAAGAGCTGGCCGGGCAGGGCCACCATGCAGTCCACCAGGTTGGCCTCGATCAGCGACCTGCGGATGTTTCCCTCACCTGACTGGCTTGACGACATGGAGCCGTTGGCGAGCACGAAGCCGGCCGCGCCGGCGGGCGACAGGTGGTGGACCATGTGTTGCACCCAGGCGAAGTTGGCGTTGCCCTTGGGAGGGACACCGTATTGCCAGCGCTGGTCCTGGGTGAGCCGCTGGCCGCCCCAGTCGGAGACGTTGAAGGGCGGATTGGCCAGGATGAAGTCGGCCTTGAGGTCGGGATGGCGGTCGTTGTGGAAGCTGTCGCCGTGGGCGATCTGGCCCTCGATGCCGCGGATGGCCAGGTTCATCTTGGCCAGCCGCCAGGTGGTGTAGTTGGATTCCTGCCCGTAGATGGAGATGTCGGCTCTGGCCTGTCCGCCGTTGCCGTTGCCGCTGGCATGAGCCCGGATGAACTCCATCGACTGCACGAACATGCCGGAGGAACCGCAGCAGGGGTCGTATACACGTCCTCGATAGGGCTCCAGTATCTCTACCAACAGCTTGACCACGCAGCGCGGAGTGTAGAACTCGCCTCCCTTCTTGCCCTCGGCGCTGGCGAACTGGGACAGGAAGTACTCGTAGACCCGGCCCAGCACGTCCTTGGAGCGGGCTTCCTCATCGCCCACCAGGATGTTGCTGATGAGGTCGATGAGTTGGCCCAGCCGCTGCTTGTCGAGGGCGGGGCGGGCGTAGTCCTTGGGCAGCACGTCCTTGAGCGCCCGGTTGTCGCGCTCGATGCCGGCCATGGCGCCGTCGACGAGCTGGCCGATGGTCGGCTGGCGCGCCTGGGCTTTCAAATGCACCCAGCGGGCCTCGGGCGGCACCCAGAAGATGTTCTCGGCGATGTACTCGTCGCGGTCCTCGGCGGCCTCGCCGCCCCATTCGGACAGAACGGCCGCATGCCGCTCCTCGAAGGCGTCGGAGATGTATTTCAGGAAAATGAGGCCCAGGACAACATGCTTGTATTCAGCCGCATCCATGCTGCCGCGCAGGGCGTCCGCCATGCGCCAAAGGTCAGCCTCATAGCCCGTGGTTGCGCCGGCGCCGCCGGGCATTGCGCCCTTTGGGGAGCGTGTTTTTCCCGGTTGTACTCTTGCCATGGTCTCCTTTTCTTCAGGCTATCGATGCGTCGTCAGTAGGAGATGTCGGCGCCATGGGCCGCAGGTAAGCCCAGGACCTCCAGCCGGGTGTGGTTGGCGTATTAGACCTTGCCTTCGGAGAATTTCAGGTTGTTGCCTTACATGGCTTCAGGCGAATATTGCCGAAGGTCAGAACGCCCTCAAACACACTCACTTCAACCGCTGAGCAGGTAAATCGAGTGGGCAACGCCGTCCCATGACCTACCATGACGCTATAAGCGGAAGTCCAACCTGTTCCTGATGCGATGACCTCATGCACGGTGCCGCACAGGGTGATGCTAAGGACACGTCCGTCAAAGCTGAAACTCATCTCAGTGTCTCTAGAGATGTCCGAAAGTGCTGCACGCAGCTTGCGCCTAAGCGTACGAGCATACTCGCGGTCGACGTAACATTGTGGTCGAGCCTCGTAATCCCGCATGTGCCGCACAAACGGGATGAGGTCCCAGTGAAGCTCTCCTTCCACGAACCAAGCCGGCAGGGGCTCCAGGTCCGACCTATGGGACTTAAGGGCATAGCTTATCCAGGCCGCAGCCTCCCGGGCACTTCCAAGATCTGGAGAAATCTCAGAATCGACAAGACCAAGAGTGCGCTTTGTTTGGAGGATGCCACCGAGGAGGACCACGGTCCGGAAGTTCCTATTAATCCCGTACGAGGCCACCAAGTCGAGAACATTGAACTTGAAGCCGACGGTTTCCATTCCCACTCGAGGTTTGCGGCGCTCGAAGCCTATGTCGATCAGGGAGGCGAGTGTTGGGCAAAGATCGCTCATTTCTCAAACTCTTCCTCCGGCGGTGCAGCAAACCGCTGAACGATTGACGTCTCCCCGGTGCTACCTGCCCGCGGCCGCCGTGGGCAATTCACGCACGGCAGCGCCGGCCTGTTGCTGAGCGATGGCGAGGTCGAACTGTGTTTGGAGATTCAGCCAGAATTGGGGGTCCACCCCGAACCAGTGCCCGAACCGCAGCGCGGTATCGCCGGTAACAGTACGTTTTTCGGCGATGATTTGACTCACCCGGTTGGGCGGCACATCTATCTGACGGGCGAATGCCGTAGGGCTCACGCCAAACTCGGCCAACTCGTCTCTCAGAATCTCGCCAGGGTGAACGACGCACTTCAACATGCCGACCTTCCTCCTCTCGTCGGTATAAATCAGGAACATCACAGGTCCAGCGGGCGGGTTGGTAACGACTGTCGGTCGAAATCCCGATCAGCCCGCGGGATGTCCAGCAACAACCGGGCCAGCGTTGGAGCACTCGCTTTCTCCAAACGGCACAGGCGCTCGTACTCGTCTGCCGCCAGCACCACGACGGCGGGCCTGCCCCGGCGGGTCACCCGCTGCGGCGCGCCGCCGATGGCGGCATCGACCACGGCGCAGAAGCGGTTCTTGGCGTCTTGCAAGGACCAGTCGGTCATTGTGTGCTCTCCTGGCTGGACTAACCGGCTAGATTTTGCTGCTGGGCTCGGCGCGGCTTCAAGAGGCATAACACCATCCGGGAAATGTCTCCATATTGCAGTAATGACCATCTCGGGCGTTGAATCTCTTGATTGACGTGCCGGAGAAGCAAAATCGTACCATAATGGGCGCTAGGCTCGTCGGCCGGAAGCGGTCGCCCGATCGGGGGTAGGTATTGGCAAAGAAGGCAAGAAAGGCGAAACGGAAATCCGCTCCGGCGTCTGCTCGCCAGGGACCCCGATTCTCTTTCGGTGGCTGGCGGCTGTGGATTCCGCTACTGCTGTTTGCGGCGGTCGTAGCCGTCTACCTGCCGTCGGTGGACCACGAGTTTCTCTATGACGACTACGAGGTGATTCTCTCCAATGCCCCCCTGCGTTCCATTCAGGATCTCGGGCGCATTCTGACGGAGAGGCACTTCCTCAGCCTGCCCTACTACCGGCCGGTGGTGCGCTCCTCGCTGCTGCTGCAACGATCCCTCCACGGAGACGAGCCGGGGCCCTTTCACCTGTTCAACGCCGCCGTGGCCGGATTGATTGCCCTCGTCGTCTTCGCCCTGCTCAGACTGCCGGTCTTCGGTTTGCAGCCCCGCTGGGCCTTGCTGGCCGCCGCCGTTTTTGCCCTGCATCCGGTGGCTTCCTCCTGCGTCTACCCCATCGCCTCGGGACGCGAGACCCTGCTGCCGGCCCTGTTCGTCCTGCTGGCCCTCTACTGCTTCCTCAGGCCCGGGCCCTGGTGGCGGGTGGGCGCCTCCGTGGCTTTCGCTCTGGCGCTGTTCGGCAAGGAGCAGGCGGTGGTCACCCTGGCCATTTTCGCCCTGGCCGACGCTCTGGGGATGACCTCGGCCCCGCCTGGCCGCAGCCTCCGCCGCTGGGTGGTCCGCTACTGGCCGGAGGCCGCCATTGGCGCCCTCTACTTTTCCATCCGCCACTTCCTGTTTGCGGGCGGGGAGTATCGCCTGGGAGACCTGGGGCAATTCGCGCTTTCCTTCCTCTACGCGCTACAGGTCGTGACCGTGCCCTACTGGGAGATGGTTTACGAGCCTCCGGCCCGGGTCTGGTTCAGCCCCTGGCGGCTGGCCATCGGCCTGGCCATCGCCGGCTGGGTGCTGTTGTGGATCCGGCGATCCTGGCCCGCGGTTCGGGCCGTGACCTGGTTCTGGCTGGGCTGGTTCGTTCTGACCCTGCTGCCGACGGCCAACCTGCTGGACCAGGAGGCTCCGTTTGCCGAGCGCTACGTGTTCCTGGCCGCGTTGGGCCCGCTCTTTCTGCTGGCCTGGGTTCTCTCCAACCGCGAGAAGGATGGAAGGCCCAGGCTCTGGACGGGGCTGGCCGTGGCGGTGCTGCTTCTGATGGGCGCCCAGACCGTCACCCGGGGCGCCTACTATCGAGACTACGAGGCCTTTTGCCGGCAGTGGGTGAAGACCGACCCCCAGTCGCTCAACGCCCACAACAGCCTGGCGGTGGTTCTGACCATGGATGGACGGCTGCAGGAAGCCGGGCGTCACTATGAAGAGGCCCTCAAGATTGCACCGGCCAATGCGCAGGCTCGCAGCAATCTGGCCAACCTGCGCCTGCAGCAGGGGAGACTCCAGGAAGCCCATGATCTCCTGCAGGAGGCGTTGCGCCTGGAACCCGACTCCTACGCCATCCACAACGCCCTGGGCGCCATGCTGCTGGGACAGGGCAGAATCGAGCAGGCCATTCCCCACTTTGCACGGGCCATCAGCCTGAACTCGGAGAACCAGCAGGGACACGCCAACCTGGCCAACGCGCTGGCGCACCAGGGCGACACCCGTCAGGCCGTCCACCACTACCGCGAGGCGCTACGTATCCATCCGGGCCTGGTCCACGTGGCCAACCGCCTGGCCTGGATTCTGGCCACAGATCCCGACCCGGCGCTGCGGTCCGGCGCCGAGGCGGTTGATCTGGCCGAACACTTCTGCCGTCCTCCCAACGACGCCAACCCCATGTTCCTGGACACCCTGGCGGCGGCTTACGCCGAGACAGGGCGGTTTCCTCAAGCGCTGGGAACGGCCACGCGGGCCGCATCCCTGGCTTCCTCCATGGGCCAGCCTGAGCTGGTCGACCAGATCCGGCAGAGAATGGACGCTTACCGGGAGCACCGCCCGGTTCGCTACTCCCGGATTCAGTGGAGGACTTCCGGCCCCTCCCTGAGACACGATTAGCTTACAAGCACCCTGACCTTTCCCGGATTCGTGGTAACCTTAGCCGCCCCCGAAGGGCTTGGGGATTCACGGCCAGGGAGGTTCCCGGACTTCATGAAACATTCCGTTGCGTTTCTACTCGATGCCGACAACACCTTGCTGAACAACGACCGCATCCTGGCGGATTTCATGGGCCACATCGAGCAGACGGTGGGCCACCAGGGGAAGCAGCGCTATTGGGCCGTTTTCGAGGAGTTGCGGGACGAACTGGGATATCACGACTACCTGGGGGCTCTGCAGGGCTATCGCAATCGATATCCGCACGAGCCGCGCCTGATGTCGATTGCCTCCTTTATGCTCAACTACCCCTTCGCCGATCGCCTCTACTCCCGGTCGCTGGAGGTGGTGAGCCACCTCCAGCAATGGGGCGTGGTCGCCATCCTCACCGACGGCGACATGGTGTTCCAGCCTCGAAAGATGGAGCAGTCCGGCTTGGCGAAGGCCGCCGGCGGCAACGTGCTGATCTACGTGCACAAGGAGGAGGAGCTGGAAGACGTGGAACGGCGCTATCCCGCGGACCACTACGTGTTGGTGGACGACAAGCTGCGTATCCTGACCGCCGCCAAGAAAGTGTGGGGAAGCCGGGTCACCACCGTATTTCCCCGGCAGGGGCACTATGCCCTGGACCCCGAAATTCTGGCTCAATTCCCCCCGGCCGACCTCAGCCTGGAGGGAGTCGGCGACCTGCTGACCTGCGAGCTGCCGGCGCTGATCCAGGCCGGACAGTCTTCCTGACCCCGCTGTGCCTCAAGACCTCCAGGCGCTTACATCCACACCTTGCACCGGGCGCCACAGGCTCTGAGCGAATCGTTAGCCGGGATCGTTGGAAAACCTGCATTGAGCTTATCGTTCCATATTCATCCGGAGAGCGATCATGCTGGACGCGCTTAGATGGACCCTGCGGTCGCTGGTCATCGACGCCCTGTTGATCCCGGAGTACCGCCGGAGTGGCGTGGCCTTCAATCCGCTGTCGGACAGGGTAATACGGAATCCCTATCCCGCCTACGCCAGGCTGCGCACCCGATCGCCGGTGCACCGCAGCCGGGTGCTGGACGGCTGGGTGTTCAGCCGCTACGCCGACGCGGAGGCCATCTTTCGAGACTACCGCCGGTTCTCCAACATGCCGACCAATCGACGGGTGTCGAGGCAGGGTGTCTACTTCATTCCCCCCCGGGCGGACTGGTCCCTGTTGTTCCTGGACCCGCCGGAGCATACGCGCCTGCGGGGCCTGGTCAATCAGGCCTTCACTCCGCGGGCCGTAAACGCCCTCGAGCCCCATATCCGTAGGATCATGGTCGAACTGCTTGATGCGGTCGCCGACCCGTCCGGCTTCGACCTGATGGCGGCGGTGGCCGGTCCGTTGCCGGTGATCGTGATTGCCGAGATGCTGGGGTTGCCGCCGGAGGACCGCCTCCGATTCAAGCACTGGTCGAACCAGCGCGCACGCATCCTCGAACCGCTCATCAGCCCGGAGGAGCGAAAGAGGGCCGCTGCCGCCGGCGAGGCCTTCGACACCTACTTCATGCCCGTAATCAGAGCCCGGCGACTGCAACCGAAAGACGACATCATCAGCGCCCTCGCAAAGGCGGAAGAGGAAGGGGATTCCCTCAGCGAGCGTGAAATGCTGATCATGCTGCGACTGCTGCTGGTGGCCGGCAACGAGACGACCACCAACCTGATCGGAAACGGGATGCTGGCGCTTCTGCAGCATCCGGAACAGTTGGAGCTCCTGCGGGAAGACCCCCGTCGGATACCGGGGGCGGTGGAAGAGCTGTTGCGCTACGACACGCCGGTTCAGCTCGATATCCGGGCCGTGGTTGACGACTGCGACTTTCGGGGCTTTCGCTTGCGGCGCGGCGATCCCGCCATCCTGGCCATCGGCGCGGCCAACCGCGACCCGGAGGTGTTCGATGACCCGGACCGTCTGAACATCGAGCGTTCCAGGGGCAGCAACCTCTCCTTCGGCCGGGGCGTCCATCACTGCCTCGGCGCGCCCCTGGCGCGCTTGGAAGCCCGGGTCGCGCTGGAAGTGCTGCTGGAGCGCTTCAGCTCCATAGGGCTGCTTACTGACCGTCCCGCCTTTCGCCGGGCCATCGTCCTGCGCGGCCTCGAGTCGCTCCCGGTCTCGGCCGTCCCTGCATAGAGCAGTCCCCACTCGCCGTTTCATGATCCAGACCCGACACCTTGTTCAGGCGGATTCCCACCGGGCGCTACAACCGTGCGGACCTGGACATGTAGATATCCGGTTTGCCGGGTCCGTTGGCTTCGGGCATGATGCCGGTGACCACATAACCAAGACGACGATAGAAGAGAAAGGGGTGTTTGTAGCCCAGATCGTGGAGTCCCTCGATGTGACGCGGAACGTCATCGTAGAGATCCATTCCGGAGATCGAAGTGTCACCGCTATCGTCGTCGGTGCCCAGCGTGAAAGTCAGCGCGCCGCGGCGCCGCGCCTCTTTTTCGAACGCGGCGACCAGCGACCGTCCAATACGGGGCGACCCGCAACGGCGCCAGGATTCTGCTTCGGCCGAGCCCAGGCCGTTCCGCCGGCAGGGTTGCCGGCTGCCCCATCGCAGGGAAACTGAGCGGCACGCAACGGGAGTGCATGCGGGCGGGACGCCCGCGCTCCCGGGGGGGTGCCTCTTCCCATCACTCTTGCTCCTCAAGGGCGCCCGCGCCGGCTTGCCGCAGCTCGAGAGTTCTGGCGGTGGCTAACCGTGGGACTTGTTTCGGAGGCGGATCGGGACCAAAATAACATTGGATGGCAATGAACCTTCAGTGCCTGCCAGAGGAACGTCGGCATAGGATGGACCTGCAGGCGGCAAGAGAGGTTCGGAAAGGTAAGAACCGGCAGCCTGAATAGAGGACGGAGAGGGGAAAGAGAATGGACGCGGTGGATATCATCCTGCGGGTGTGCCTGTGGGGCAGCGTGGCCCTGATACCGATTTTGCTCTTGTGGGCCCTGTTCGGGGGCAGGTTTCCCGGCAGCGGGAAGCGGAGTCGACCCAAGCCGGAACCGTTGCGGAGGCAGGGGTTGACACCTCCACGGCCGAGGGCCGACCGACCGGCGCCGGAAGTCTCAAGAAGCACCCCGGGTGGAGCGGGGGCATCTCCGCGGCCTGATGCATCGAAACCCCCGGGCGGGCCGAAACCCAGACCGGCGAGTGGTCGGGGTTTCATTCTCCCGCCGCCGAGGTACGACAAGCCGGCCCGGGAGGCTCCAACAAACGCCGCAGCCGCGGAGGCGCCATCTTCCCCACCCAAGGCAGCGGAGCCACCGGACGATCCCAAGCCGAAACCGATGAGCGGGCGCGGCCTTGTTCCCCAACCACCGAGTCAGGCCAAGCCTGTCCCGAAGCAAACAGAGGGCTCCACGGCCGAAGAAGCGCCATCTCCAAGGCCTGAACCATCCAACCGCTTGGGCGAGCCAACGGCTCAACTGGAGTTCATCTCCAAAGTCGATTTCGAGGCGCGCCCCCTTCTCAACAGGCCGGAATACCGGATTCTCCGGATTCTGGAGACGGTCGCCCAGGAGACCCCGGGCGGCCTTCGCGTCATGGCTCAGACCAGCCTGGGTGAAGTTCTGGCGCCCCAGCCGGCCTCCGGTTCGCAAGAAGCACGTGATCTGGCCTTCCGCTCCATCAACAGCAAGCGCCTGGACTTTCTGGTGATCGATGCTTACGGCATGCCCGTTCTGGCGGTGGAGTATCAGGGGCATGGACACTTCAGAGACACGACCTTCATACGCGATGCCGTGAAACGGGAAGCCCTCAGAAAGGCCGGCATCCGCCTGCTGGAGGTCCCGGCAGTATTCGACGCCGAGGATCTCGAGAGAGACATTCGCAAGGCATTGCCTTCGAAACCCACCCGCCGACCGTAGAAAACAATCCCATCAGAAGCGCAGGCTGAGCCCCACCTGGGCGCGCCGCGTGTCGCCGAGCCCGCTGCGGAGCGTACCGTCGAAGTTGAAGAGGAGCGAGCCGACGGCGGAGTCGACGAAGTTGTCGCTGTTGGTCAGGTTGAAGATCTCGAAGATCGGCTCGACGGCGGCGCCGCCGAGCGAGAAAGGCCGCGACACCCGCAGGTCCCAGGAAAAGAACTCGTTCTGCCGCCGCATGGTGTTGCGCGTGAGGACTGAACCGTCAGCGCAGATCCGGTCCGCCGGCTGAGAGGCCCGCACGCCGCGGTTGTCGCACTGCTCGGAGACCGGCGACGGGGACAGGTAGCGCACCACTTGGCTCAGCTGCACCCCCGCCGGGAGGGTGACCAGGACGTACCCGCTCACCTGGTGGCGCCGGTCGCGATCGGACCAGCCGTACTCCGGCGCCAGGTCGCCAGCGTGGGCGTAGCGGAGGACGAAGGGATCGCGCTCGTTGTCGTCGTCGGAGCGATCGAACGCCAGCGTGTAGTGGGTCTCGAAGGTGACGGGCCAGCCGGCCAGTCCGCTGCGCCCGCGCAGCCCCGCGGTAAGGGCATGGTAGCGGGAGCGGGCGCTGCTCTCGGTGACGGTCAGCGCGTTGATGCCGCCGCCGGCCGGGTGCGTCCCGATACCGAACGGCGCCCCCAGGACGGCATCGTTGCGGTTGACGAAGCGGAAGAGGTTGTCGGTGCGCGCCTGGATGTATCCGATGCTGGCCGCAACCCCGCGCCCCAGGTCCTGGTCGACGCCGGTCCTGAACGACCAGGTGCGCGGAAGCTCCAGATCGCGGTCCGCCACTTGGATGTCCGGCAGAAAGGGCGGCGTCGCCGAGGTGTCGATCTGCCGGTCGATGGCCGGGACCGGGCCAAGCCCCGAAGCGCTGCTGCTGCGGAAGAGTATCTGCTGGAAGGCGCCGTTGGTCGTCCTGTGCTGGGCGAAGACGAGCATCGGGATGCGGGCGACGTAGGACCCTGCGTTGGCGCGGAGCACGGTGCGGCCGTTGCCGCCCAGGTCCCAGGCCAGCCCGAGGCGGGGCTGCAGGTTGTCGAGGTCATCCGGAATCCGGCCGTCGGACGGGAACAGCGGATCGTCCAGGTAGGGAGCGAAGAAGGTGTCGGCCGGCTCGATGAAGACGCTGGGGTGCCAGGCGCCGTCCCAGCGCAGTCCCATGTCCAACGTCACCCGTTCGTGCGGATGCCAGGTATCCTGAACGAACAGGCCCAGCTCGTGCATCTGCGCCTGCTGGCGCCCGAGCGCCTCCGCGGGGACGCCGGGGACGGTCGCCGACTGCAGGTAGAGCAGCACCGGCCCGGCGATGGCCGCGCCGGCCGGACAGACTCCGGACAGGCCGGTCGATCCGTCCGAGCAAGTGACGTAGCCGCTTCCGTGGGTAACGAAACCGATAAAGCCCTCGACCGAATCGAAAATGTAGCGGCTGTTGGCCATCCCGATGAACTGCTGCTTGACGCGCGTCCGGTTGTACTCCACCCCGGCTTTGGCCAGGTGGGTTCCGGCGGCAAACGAGAGGTTGTCCACCAGTTGAAACCGCGTGTCGAAGGCCGGATCGATCGGCAGGAAAAACGGCAGCCCGATGCGGAACCCGTCGTCGAAGTCCATGGCGATGTCGGGAAAAGGCCGCCCACCCAGCTCGGCAAACTGGGGCGGACCGGGCAGGCGGGCTTCGGGGAGCAGCGGTCCCTGGTACCAACGCGGGCGGTCCTCGCGCGCCCCTTGCAGGCGCAGCTCGTTGGAAACGGCGTCGGTCAGCAGCGAGCGGAGACTGGCGTTGACCGCGTGCGAGTGATCGCCCTCGATCCCGTTGGCCGAGGCGCCCCAGGAATCGACGTCGAAAGTGCCGTTCACCTGCTCCGACCAGGTGTAGTTGTACTTGACCGAGAACTGATGGCGGCCGCCCAGGTTCAGATCGAGCTTGGACAACAGCGAGCGTGCGTCGTCGGTGCGCCGGATCGGCCCGAACTCATCCTCGAACAGGCCCGGCCAGCGCCCCTGCAGAAAGCGCTCCAGACGCTGCAGGTTGGCCGGATTGCGGACCTGCCGGGTCGCCTGCTTGGTCTCTGCCGCCGACTGCTGGTCATAGGCCAGGAAGAAGAATGCCCGGTCGCGAACCAGCGGACCACCCAGGGTGGCGCCCGCCTGGTTCCGGTGGAAGTCGGGCCGCCCGCCGCCGCGCTGGTCCGGAAAGGGCGCGGCGATCTCGTCCCACTGCCCGAAGTAGTGGGCGGAGCCTGTCAGCCGGTTGGTACCCGACTTGGTGATCACGTTGACGAAGCCCCCGCTGGAGCGGCCGAACTCGGCGGTGGCGCCCTGATTCACCACCACCAGCTCCTCGATGGCGTCCTGATTGAAGGTGAAGGCCGGACGCTGGCCGCCGCGCTGCTCGCCGAAGAAGGGGTTGTTGAAGTCGGCGCCGTCGACGATGAAGTTGTTGAAGATGCCGCGCTGACCGGCGATATTGAGTGCGTCGCCGTCCGGTCCCTGCGAGATGGACGCGCCCGGGGTAAGCAGCGTCAGCCGCATGAAATTGCGGCCGTTGCTGGGGAGCCCATCGACGACATCCTCCAGAACGCGCTGCGAGCTGGTGACGTCGGCGGTATCGAGCGTTGCAGGAAGCTCGCTGACGACAGTGATGGTTTCGACCGTCACGATCTTGAGGGTGGCGGAAAGGTCGAGCATTTCGCCGACGCGCAGTCTCGCGCCCTCGATGCGCTCGGTGCTGAAGCCGGCGGTGGCCGCCTTCACGGTCAGGTCGTAGGTCCCCGGCGGCAGCAGGGTGCGGGCGAACGTGCCGGACGAAGAGGTCTCCACGCTGGTCCGGAAGTCGGTCTCCCGGTGCTTCAGGACTACCACCGCCCCCTCCATCGGATCGCCGAGCTGATCGCGTACGGCGCCGCGGATGGTGCCGGTGGTCGTCCCGGCCTGAGCTCCCGCCTCGGGCGCGGCCTGATGGAGGAGCATCGCGGCCAGCAACGCGCCAGCCATGGTGGAGACGAGACAGCGGGAAAGGCTGAAGGTGCAAGCGTTCGGCATGGCTCGATGCAGCATGCAGGATTGCGCTAACGCGGCCGCTTCGTCGCCGAGAGGGCGGGAAGTGGAGTACGGCCGCCTGATAGTATACTGAACCACGATCCGTCGCGATTCGTGCATTCCGAGCCCGAGGGCGCGAATAGCCGGTCGAGTCGTCTCCAAGGAGTCCTGGAACCTAGCCGGTGGGAGTCGCGACGAGTTATCGGAGGGTTTCTTCAGGCGATTCCAATCCTGGTCAAGGTATGATCACCCGCACCGGGGTCCAACGACCCACCGGACTTGCCTGAATCAACCGCCAGCGCTTGGTTGCTGGAAACCGGTTCAAAGTCACGCAGGAGTAAATGGTTTATTAACATCGATGCACAGGATTGTTTCTGGAGATGGCAGGCTTGCAGCCCTGAACAACCGCAACTCCGCACCGGATCATCGCCCGAGCCGGCTTCCGGTGCAGGAGGCTCTCGTCCTGTGAATCCTGTGCATCGATATTCAATGGGTAGATTACCCTGGCAGCGGAACATGGCCCTTGTTCCCGACAGGCTATGAAAATTCGTTGTCTCAGTCTCGGATGATCCGCACGGCAGGGCGGGGGAAGAGCTGACTCGGAATTTGGAAGTTCCGTCGTTTCTTTATGAGACGGATCACGCTTAAAGGAGTTATTGTCAACCGATGTTGCACGGGCGCTATCTCGATCTGTTCCAGGACCTTTCCCGAGTCATCCCGGGCGAGAGGCTGATCCGGGACGACCTGCGCACTCTGGCCTACGGGACGGACGCCAGCTTTTACCGTCTGATTCCCAAGCTGGTGGTCCGGGTCGACACCGAGGCCGAGGTGGGAGAAGTCCTGAGGCAGTGCCGCGCGCGCCGGCTGCCGCTCACCTTCCGAGCTGGAGGAACCAGCCTTTCGGGACAAGCCCTGAGCGACTCGGTGCTCATGCAGTTGGGCACGGGCTGGCGGGGAATCCGGATCGAGGACGAGGGCAAGCTGATCACGCTGCAACCCGGCGTGGTCGGCGCCCAGGCCAATGCTCGCCTGGCTCCCTACCGGCGCAAGATCGGACCCGACCCCGCCTCCATCAACGCCGCCATGGTGGGGGGAATTGCCGCCAACAACGCCAGCGGCATGTGTTGCGGCACCTCCCAGAACAGCTACCGGACCCTTCAGGGCATGAGAATCGTCCTCGCCGACGGCACCGTTCTGGACACCCGCAGCGCCACCAGCAGGGATCGATTCCTCCAAACCCGCCAGGACCTGGTGGAAAGCATCGGGCGCCTGGCGAAGCGGACCCGGGAAGACCCGGAACTGGCCAATCGGATTCGCCGCAAATTCAAGATGAAGAACACCACCGGCTACAGCCTGAACTCCCTGATCGATTTCGAAGATCCCATCGACGTGATCCAGCACCTGATGATCGGTTCCGAGGGCACCTTGGGATTCATCTCCGAAATCACCTACCGGACCGTACCCGACTACCCCCACAAGGCCACCGCCCTGATCCTTTTCCCCGACATTCGGACCGCCTGTGAAGCCACCACCCTGCTAAGGAGCTGCCCCGTCTCGGCGGTCGAGATCATGGACCGGGCCGGCCTTCGCTCGGTGGAAGACAAGCCCGGTCTTCCCCTGGACCTGAAGAGTCTGGGCCCGTCGGTGGCGGCCCTGCTGGTGGAGACCCGGGGAGAAACACCGGAAGCGCTGGACCAGCACTTGGGAGCCACCACCCGAAGCCTGGAGGATCTGCCCACGGTGGAGCCGGTCGCCTTCACCCGAGACCCCACCGAGCAGCTCCGCCTTTGGAACATCCGCAAGGGCCTGTTCCCCTCCATCGGGGCCATCCGGGAAATCGGGACCACCGTCATCATCGAGGACGTGGCCTTCCCCATCGACCGGCTGGCCGAAGCCACCCTGCAGCTCCAGCAACTGTTCCGCAAGCACCGCTACTCGGAAGCCATCATCTTCGGGCATGCCCTGGAGGGTAATCTCCATTTCGTCTTCACCCAGGATTTCAACCGGCCCGAAGAAGTTCGCCGCTATCGGGACTTCATCGGCGACCTCACCGAAATGGTGGTTCACAGCTACGATGGCTCGCTCAAGGCGGAGCACGGTACCGGCCGCAACATGGCCCCCTTCGTGGAGCTGGAATGGGGAGCCGAAGCCTACCGATTGATGCGAGAGATCAAGGCCATCTTCGATCCCGAAAACCTTCTTAACCCCGGGGTGATCCTCAACAGCGATCCTCAGATCCACCTCAAGAACCTCAAGCCCTTGCCGAAAGCCCACTCGGTGGTCGACAAGTGCACCGAATGCGGTTTCTGCGAGGTCAATTGCCCCTCCCGGGACCTGACCCTTACCCCTCGCCAACGGATCGCGGTCTGGCGAGAAATCTCCCGGCTTCGATCCAACGGGGATTACGCCGGTCGACTGGACGAACTGACCAGCCGTTACGCCTACCAGGGAAACGACACCTGCGCTACCGACGGCCTGTGCGCCATGGCTTGCCCGGTCGGCATCGACACCGGCAAGCTCATCAAGGACCTGCGGCGCCTTCAGGTTGCCGGTTGGCAGGACCGGGCCGCCACCTTGCTGGCCGCCCATTTCGGCCTGACCACCGCCTCGCTCCGGATGCTCCTGACCGCCACCCACCAGTTCCATCGGCTGCTGGGATCGGAAGGCATGCGGCGCGTCACCGATTGGGCCCGGAAGCTCTCGGGGAACCGGTTGCCGCAGTGGAATCCCTGGCTGCCCCGGGCGGCCGAAGTCATGACTTCCTCAGGGGAAGACGGCAAGTTTCCCTTGAAGGCAGTCTTTTTCCCCAGCTGTCTCAGCCGGACGCTGGGCGTGCCCGGCCATGGTCGAGACCAGCCCTCTCAGAATCGCAAGATGGAGGCGCTGATGCGCAAGGCGGGAGTCGAGTCGGTCTATCCGGAAAACCTGGCCAACCTCTGTTGCGGGATGCCCTTTGCGAGCAAGGGGTTCGACCGGCAGGGGGCCGCCAAGCAGGAGGAGTTGCGGCGGGCTTTGAATCTGGCTTCCCGCGACGGCCTCTATCCCGTTCTGGTGGATACCAGCCCCTGCCTCTTTCGTCTGAAGGAGTCCGCTCTCTTCGAAGCGGATTTCCCCATCTATGAGCCGGCGGAGTTCATTCTGAAGGTTCTGCGGCCGGGACTCACCTTCAGGAAGAGCGCCGGCCGGGTGGCCCTGCACAGTCCCTGCAGTTCCCGCAAGATGGGACTGGACAGCGCCTTGCGCCAGCTTGCCGAACTCTGCGCCGAGGCGGTCATTGTCCCCGACAGCGTGGGCTGCTGCGGGTTTGCCGGAGACCGGGGCTTCAGTCACCCCGAGTTGACCGCGTCTGCTCTCGGCCCCCTGAAGACCTCCCTGCCGTCAGGCTGCTCGAGGGGTTACTCCACCAGCAAGACCTGCGAGATCGGCCTGTCGACGCACTCCGACATTCCCTATCAGTCGATCGCTTATCTGGTGGATGAATGTACGGAGAGCCGGAACCGGCAGGATGGGGCCGAGGCCCCTGAGGGCAGGTAGCGCTCGACTCCAGGAGCCGGGATCACGATGACCGCTGCCGGTCAGCTTCAGCGCTCCCCAGGATCTCATAAAGCGAAGTCGCTTGGTTCCTTCGGGGATCCGAGCCGGGCAAGCAAGCCACCCTCACCCTCAAGATTGCATTTCTCTTCCGGCACTCGATCACATCCCCGACCTTGATCGACTTGCCTCCCTTCGACACCTGCCCGTTGACCGAGACGGCTCCGGCTGCGCAGGCCTGCTGAGCCAGGGCCCGGCGGGGAATCAGGCGGGACCTTTTCAGGAACAAATCCAACCGCATGGATTCGGGTGGAGAGGTGGGAGCCTACTTCTTCTGCTTGCCCTCGAAGGCTGCTGGAGGGAGTTCGTCGCCGGCCGGCTGATCTCCGTCGGCAGAGGCGGTCTCCACCTCGGTGCCGCTGTCCACGTAGCCTTCCTTGAGGCGGATATAGCTTTGGCGGCGCAGCGTCTCCATATACTTCCGGACAGCCGGGAGCGCTTTGTCCTCGACCAGCTTGTTGCGGATCTGATCCTTGACCATGTCCAGGGGCTGAATGCCGGCGGTGTTTTTTTCGATCACCTTGAAGATGCGGAATCCGCCCTGGCCCTCCAAAATATCGGTGATCTGACCCCGCCGCAGGGAAAAGACTATATCCTCGACCTCCTTCAGGAGCATTCCTCTACGGAAGAATCCCAGGTCACCCCTCATCTTGGCGGCCGGTCCCTCGGAATACTGGGCCACCAGGTCGTCGAACACCTCTCCGCCCCTGGCCTTCTGCAGCACCTCCTCGGCCTTTTTCCTGCGTTGCTCGACTTCGGACGGATCATTTCCGTTGGAAGCGATCAGAATTTCCTGGAGCCGCACCTGCTCGGGCCGATCGAACTGTTCCCGGTTGGTTTCGTAGAAGGTCTTGATCTCCGCGGTCGAAACCCGGATGCGGTAGTAGACTTCGCTCCCCAGAACCTGTTCCTTGAGGCTCTGCTCCTTGATTCTCTTTCTGAACTCGGCTGGATTGATGCCCTGACCGCGCATCTCCTGCTCCAGGGCCTCGATGCTGGGGAGGTTGTTCTCGTTTCGGAGCCGGTCCAGGTACTTGATGACGTCGGTGTCGGCGGTCATCCCCAGCTCAACTGCCTTTTGCACCAGGAGACGTTCCTCGATCATGTTCTTGAGCAGATCCTTCTCGCCCTCGCGCACCGCCTGAGCCAACGCTTCGCCGGAGAGTTTTTGCTGCCTCTGGACCCGGAGCTTGAGCAGGTTTGCGGCCTCCTGGTACTCCGACTTGGTGATGATGTCGTTGTTGACCCGGCAGATGATCTCCTCGAAGATGGTGGTTTCGGCCAGAGCCAAAGAGGAACCGGATAGCAGCAGCACTCCAGCCAGCACCCCGTGAGAAATCCTTGGCTTCATCGTTCCTCCTCCTCGATCGCCCCGGTCGGAACCCGGAACCTTCCATTCAGCACATAACCGATGTTAACCGAATTCTTGCCGGAAGTTAACCCGTCCGTGCCGGAGGGGGGAGTGATTGTAACATCGAGAGGGACAACTCAGGAAGCCAGTTCGACCAGCAGCGCTCGCACCGAGGAAAGCACCTCCCCTTGGGAGACACCGGCCGACCGAAGCCTCAATTGTCCCCCCGGGCTCACCGAAAGGCCGGGGACACTGGAGACGGTTTCCACCAGTTTGTGGGGCGATATGGGAGTCCTGGGGTGAAAGGTGATGGCGATGCCCTGGCGATCCCTCTCCATCGACTCCACCAGAATCCTTTCCGCCAGACGGCGCACCCTCATATAGTCCAGGAGCCTCTCCACTTCCTCCGGCAAGGGCCCGTAGCGGTCCTCCAGTTCCTCCCGGAGGCCATTCATCTCCGTGTCCAGCTTCAGGGAGGAGATGCGCTTGTAGACGCTCAGGCGTTGACTTTCGTCGGGGATGTAGCCCGGTGGGATCTTGACGCTCACCTTGAGATCGAGCCGGGTCTGGATGTCGGGCAGAACCTCCTGCCCCTGGAGTTCCCGGATGGTCCGCTCCAGCATCTGACAGTAGAGATCGAAGCCGATGGCGTTGACATGCCCATGCTGATCCCCGCCCAGCAGGTTGCCTGCACCTCTCAACTCCAGATCCAGGGCCGCCACCTTGAAACCGGAACCCAGCTCGCTGAACTCCTTCAATGCCGCCAGACGTTGCCGGGCGATGCCGGAGAGTGTCTGGCGCGGCGGAACCAGCAGATAGGCGTAGGCGCGGCGGCTGGAACGACCCACCCGTCCCCGCAACTGGTAGAGCTGCGAAAGTCCGAACCGGTCGGCTCGATTGACGATCATGGTATTGACCAACGGAATGTCCAGACCGTTTTCTATGATCGTAGTGGAAACAAGCACGTCGGCCTCATGCCTCAGGAACTTCAGCAGAGTGGCCTCCAGATCTTTCTCCTTCATCTGACCGTGAGCCACCAGCAGGCGAGCTTCAGGGCAGATGTCCCCGATCAGTGCGGCAATGGAATCGATGGTCTCCACCGTGTTGTGGACAAAATAGACCTGGCCCTGCCGCTCCAGCTCATTTCTGATGGCGTTCTGGATGACCTGGTGGCTGAAGGGCAGCACCGCCGTCTGTATGGACAGGCGATCCTGGGGCGGCGTCTCGATCACCGACATGTCCCGGATGCCCGTCAACGACATGTGCAGTGTTCTGGGAATGGGTGTGGCCGTCATGGTCAAGGTGTCCACGTTCTTCTTCAACTGCCGCAGTCTCTCCTTGTGAGCCACTCCAAAGCGCTGCTCTTCGTCCACGATCAAAAGGCCCAGGTCTCTGAACCGGATGTCCTTGGAAAGCATGCGATGAGTGCCGATGAGGATGTCCACCTTGCCGGTGGCCACCCGCTCCAGAATGGCTTTTTGTTCCTTGGGCCTGCGGAAACGGCTCAACATCTCGATGGCGATGGGAAACGCGGTAAAGCGCTGCCTGAAACGCAGATAGTGCTGGTAGACCAGGATGGTCGTGGGAGCCAGGACCGCCGCCTGCTTGCCGTCGAAGGCCGCCTTGAAGGCCGCCCGCATGGCCACTTCGGTCTTGCCGAAGCCCACGTCCCCACAGAGCAGCCGGTCCATGGGGCTGTTCACTTCCATATCCCGGTAGAGGTCCAGAATGGCGGCCCTTT
The DNA here is from genome assembly GCA_028875575.1 of Acidobacteriota bacterium. NCBI lineage: Bacteria > Pseudomonadati > Acidobacteriota > Acidobacteriota bacterium. The sequence continues at coordinate 22,755 of JAPPDF010000066.1, read as the reverse complement.
GATCCGGGGTCTCGGTGAACTCGAAGGCATCCTCGAATTCCCGATGCCAGTGCCCGTTGGCGGAAAAGCGATATCCCGGCGCGATCCTTCTCCGAGCGTAGAGATCGAGCAGCTCCTGAGCCATATCCCGGATGGACTTCCTGGCGCGGTTCTTGGCTTTTTTCCAGCTCACTCCTCCCAGCTTGTCGAGCGGAGGGCGAGCGCTGTCGCCGCTGCTGTGCTTTTGAACCAGGTCCAGCCTCTCCAGAGGCACGTACAGCCGAGCTTCGTCGAAATACTCCAGGATCATGAACTCTTGATTCACTCCATCGCGGTCGATCTGCTTCAGTCCCCGGTAGCGACCGATGCCGTGGTCGACGTGCACCAGGTAGTCCCCCGGACTCAGTTCGCGGAAATCCGAAACAAAAGTTCCGCTTCTGGACCTGGACGGAGCCGGATGGGAGAGGAACTCCACTTCGTCGAAAACGTCCTCGTCCCCAAAGATGCAGATCCCGGAGGAGGGGTGGCGGAACCCTTCCAGGACGTGGCCGACCACGACGGTAATCCGGTCGCGGGTCCCATCGGCTGCCCGGCCCTTGTCGTCGAAATCGGAAACCACCGGCAGATCGTATTCCCGCAGCATTTCCCCCAGGCGCTCGGCTCGTCCCAGGGATGACTGGGCGAACAGCATTCGAACGTCGGCTTCCATCAAATGGCGAAGGTCCCGGGCCAGACTGGCGATGTCGCCGTGGTACTTTCGGACAGGCACAGTCTGACAGTCCAGATGGATCGGAGCCGGGGCTGCAGCCGCTCGAGACCTTGAATCGACGGGGCGGGAAGGCGTCTCGCCCGCGGACGGAAGCGGGGAGGACGAAGAGTCGGACTGCCGACCCGGCGTGATTCCCAGTTGCTTCAGGTCGATGACCGGTCGGTCCTCCAGCCTATCCCCGGCTTCGGTCAGGGACAGAAAGAGCTCTTCCGGATTCAGGCTGGGCCACCCGCGCCGGCTCAAAGCCTCCCGGTCCTCGGCCATCTCCTCCCACCAGTGGCGCAATCCCTGCTCCAACTCGTCCGGCTCATCCCTCACCACCACGAAATCGGACGCGTAGTCCAGGAACGGCACCTGCAGGGGAAGCGTCAGCCCATGCAGGAACTCGAACCCCTGGAAGTGCTCCCCCCGGCTTGCCTGGAACACCTGGGTTTCGAAGAAGGCGGGAAACTCCTGAGGATTCCACCTCTCCGAAGCCTCCCGGCCCCACTCCCGCAGAGCATTGGGATCCACAAAGGTCTCTCTCATGGGAACGGGAGTCACGCTCTCGAGGCGCCCCACCGACCGCTGCGAGCTGACGGAGAACTCCCGGAGCGATTCAACCTCGTCTCCGAAAAACTCGATGCGGGCCGGATTGAGGCAGCCCGGGGGATAGACATCCAGAATCCCTCCCCGGCGGGAAAAGGTCCCCACACCGGTCACCGGCTCCTCCCTGACGTACCCCGCCCGTTTCAGGTAGCCGATCAGCTCCTCCAGGGCAATCTCTCTGCCCGGAGCCAATTCGGGCACCTGCCGGAGGTCGGGAAGAACCTCCGGCAAGCGAGTCACCAGTGCCGTGGGCCCGCAGAGCAGAATATCCAGGGACCGCCGGTGCATCTTCCAGAGGGCCAGGGTCCGCTGCTCCACGGCCTCGGCGTGGGGTGAAAGACCGCTATAGGGACCCGGCTGCAGTGCGGGGAAGGCGGCCACCCGCTCCCCCGGCTTTCCGGAGAGGCCGCGGTGATAGAAGGCCGTGGTGGCGGCCATGGCTTCCAGGTCCGGGACACCGGCACTGACGAATAGAATCGGCCGACTCAGGATCCGATGCAGGAGAGCCAGATAGGCGGGTTTTGCAGCCGGGGCGATGCCGGACAGGGCGATTCGACAGGGCCCGGAATCGACCTGACGGGGAATCGATTGGAGGAGCGAGTCCTGCGCCAGTTGGGAAAGAAGAGATTGGGTAGCCACATCGATGGGGAAATGAATTCAGAAGGACCGGGGCTTGGCCACCGGGTCGACCCAGCTAAGCTTGCCGGCCATAGCGGTGAAGAATGCGCTCAATGATTGCGGTGGAAGACTGACCCTTCAGGTAGGGCAGGGGGACCACCCGGCCGCCGGCCGCCTCCACCTCCTGCCGTCCCACGATGGTTTCCACCGTCCAGTCGCCCCCCTTGACCAGCACGTCGGGGAGCAGGGCCTCGATCAACCGATGGGGCGTATCCTCGTCAAAGATCGTAATGTAGTCGACGCTGTCAAGCCCCGAGAGCAGGCGGGTCCGCTCATCCTGGGTCAGGATGGGCCGCAGGGGTCCCTTGAGCTCTCTGACCGAACGATCGCTGTTGACTCCGACAATGAGGGCATCTCCCATTTGCCGGGCGCGGCTCAGGTAATCGATATGGCCGGGGTGGAGCAGATCGAAGCACCCGTTGGTGAAGACAGTCCGCTGGTTCTCCTGACGCAAACGATCCCGTTGCGCCAGCAGGTCCTCCAAAGCCAGAATCTTCTGCACGGACATGTTGGAAACCGACGGGGAGATCGGAGGAAGGGAGCAGGGATAGCAGGCCGGGATTATAGCACAGCCCCGGAACCGGCCGGGGGAATCCTCCGGGGCTTGCAGGACCGGCTTCGCGGACCCCATTACCTGCGAGGGGATCTACTGCGCACCGCGTTCAGGGGAGTTGCTGGCCCTCGAATTTTTGCGATTGAATCCCAAGGATTACCAGGAGGTTTGCCGGGAGGAGTTCGTGGAGGATTTGCGCCGTGCCGCCGGGTATTTCGAGAAATTCCATGCGGGGCATCTGCTGGGGGTCGACTTCATCAGACGCATGGTTCAAGGCAGTGCTCGAAGTCGAACGCTACGACACTTCACCCCCGACTTCGTGGCCGGCAGGCATGACTGTCGAACCATTCGCAGAAGGCTGCTTCGGAAGGCGCCCTCAGTGCTCTGGCAGGTCCTGACGACCGGCGCCGGCTGAGGTCTCGGCTTCCCGAAGCCGCATCCCCATGCGTTCCAGCAGATCTCGATCCAGGTCGGTTTGGGGATTGGGAGTCGTCAGCAACCGCTCCCCCATAAAGACGGAATTGGCGCCGGCCAGCAGGCAAAGCGCCTGGGCTTCATCCGAGAGCGACAGGCGTCCGGCGCTCAGGCGCACCATGGCCTCCGGCATCAGGATGCGGGCGGTCGCGATCATGCGGACCATTTCGAAAGGATCCACCGCTGTCTGATCCGCCAGCGGGGTCCCTTCCACCCGAACCAGCAGATTGATGGGCACGCTCTCCGGGTGGGGATTCTGGGTAGCCAACTCCTCCAGCAGGCGCCAGCGGTCCCGCCGGCTCTCCCCCATGCCGATAATCCCGCCGCAGCAGACGCTGATGCCGGCGTTTCGCACCCGTTCCAGGGTTTCCAGACGATCCCGGTAGGTCCGGGTGGTGATGATGCGGCCGTAGAATTCGGGCGATGTGTCCAGGTTGTGGTTATAGGCCGTCAGTCCCGCCTCGGCCAGCGCCTCCGCCTGGGTCCGCGACAACATCCCCAGGGTGCAGCAGGCCTCCATGCTCAGCTCCCTGACGCCGCGCACCATGGACAACACTTTCTCGAACTCGTCACCTTCGGGAGCCTGGCGCCAGGCCGCCCCCATGCAAAAGCGGGTCGCCCCCTGCCGGCGCGCCTCCCGCGCAGAGGCCAGCACCTGCTCGGGGCTCAAGAGCTTCTGTCCGGCAACGCCCGTATCGTAATGGGCCGATTGAGGGCAGTAGCCGCAGTCTTCCGGACACCCCCCGGTCTTGATGCTGAGAAGCGAACACCCCTGTACCTCCTCGGCGCAGTGGTGCCGGCGGTGCAGGCTCTGGGCGCGAAAGATCAGCTCGGGAAGGGGCAGGGTGTAGACGCCCCCGATTTCCTCCAGGCTCCAATCATGACGGATGGGGCTTGAATCGGGTTGCTTCATGTCGGCGCTCTTCCTTGACTCCGGTCGGGGTCCCGGCCTGGTGACGCTGGATGTTCCCCTCACCGCGGGTAGCGAATCAGTTGTATATCTCCCCATACTTGGCCTTCAGGTAGTTCACGAAGGGCGCGGCCCTCAGATCCTCTCCCGTGATCCGACGGACCAGTTCGGCGGGCATGAATTTCCGGCCATGGCAATGGACGCGCTCTCTCAGCCAACCGAGCAGCGGCGAGAACTCCCCGCGCTCGATAGCCGCCGGGATGCCGGGAATCTCCCTTTTGGCCCGGTCGTAGAGCTGCACCGATATCAGATTCCCCAGGGAATAGGTCGGGAAATAACCGAACAGGCCGTGCGACCAGTGGACGTCCTGGAGCACGCCCAGAGCATCGTTGGGCGGAGTGATCCCCAGATAGTCTCGCATCCTGCCGTTCCACGCCTCCGGCAGGTCCGCCACCGGAAGGTTGTCCTCGACCAGTTGAGCTTCCAGCTCATACCTCAGCATGATGTGCAGATTGTAGGTCACCTCGTCGGCCTCCACCCGGATGAGGGAAGGCTCGACACGATTGATGGCCCGATAGAAGGCTTCCAGGGAGCAGCCTGCCAACTGCTGAGGAAAGGCGCGCTGAAGCCCCGGGTAGGCGAATTTCCAGAACCCCCGGCTGCGGCCCACCAGATTCTCCCACAACCGCGACTGGGACTCGTGAATGCCCAGGGAGGTGCCGCCGCTCAGGGGGGTGCGCTCAAAGGCCGTGCTCACTCCCTGTTCGTAGAGGGCATGGCCCGTTTCATGAAGCGTGCCGAACAGGGCCGACGGTAGAAACCTCTCGTCGAAGCGGGTAGTGATTCGAACGTCCCGGTTGGAAAAAGAGGTGCAGAAGGGATGGACCGACTGGTCCTGGCGTCCGCCACTGAGGTCGAAGCCCATCTCCTTCGCCATTTCCAGGCCAAAGGTCGTCTGCTTGTCGATGGGGAAGCGTTGGCGCAACACTTCATCCTGGACACTGTCCAGCTTTCGGGAGATGTCCTGCACCAGCGGAACCAGGCCGTTCTTCAAATCGGCAAAGAGTCGGTCGAGGTCTGCCGACTTCATGCCGGGCTCATACTGATCGAGCAGAGCGTCGTATCTTCTCTCCCGATATCCCAGGCAGTCGGCCAGCTCCCGCTGGAGGTCCACCAGGGTCTGCAGCGGGCCTTGAAACTGGCTGAAGTCGGACTGACTGCGCGCCTTCACCCAAACCTCCATCCCCAGCGAGGTCTGTCGCGCCAGTTCCTCCACCAGCGCCGGCGGAATTCGGCAAGCCTTGTCGTAGTCCCGCCGGGTCAGTCGCACCAGGCTGGCGCCGTCCGATTCGTAGGCGTGGGCCTGGGTCTCGGCAGCCGCCCCCTCCAGCCAGGCGCCTACTTCCTCGGAGACGAAGCGCCCGTGGGCGAGCTTCTCCAGGGTGGCGATCTGCTCGGCCCGGGCCGCCGCTCCGCCGCTCGGCATGTAGGTTTGCTGGTCCCAACTCAACAGCGCGGCCGCCGCCTTGAGATCGGAGACTTCCGCCATCCTGCTTTTGAGACGATCGAGCTGGCTCATTTCCCCTCGGCAACCGGGCCGCCCCTGCCACGATCACGACCCCGGCGAGAAATACGCTCCCGGAATTCGCCCCGTTCCCGTGCCCGGTTGGAGCGCGAGTATACCACAGGGGTCGTGCGGGTCAGCGGCGGCGGCCCGTGAGTGACTGCCAGCGGCAGGAACAGTGAAGCCAACCGTGGTTCCGCCGCTCTCCCATAGTCCACAACACTGCCTGTGGATGGGATTCCCCTCGGCTTGTGATGGTGTCCCCGGCGTGGTAGGGTTGCTGCGCCGTGCCGGCCCGGCGGAGGCAATTTCAGGGCCCGTCACACCGAAGGCTTCCGGACCCGGAATCGACCGCAATGAGAGTGCTGTTCCCCTGGATCGTCAGCCTGAGCCTGACGCTTCTGGTCGGTTCGCTGATTTACTTCAGCGTTCCCGACTGGGGGCAGTCCTGGAGGGTGATGTTGCAGGGACGGCCGGCCTTCCTGCTGGCCGGTCTGGGCCTGACACTGCTTCATATGGGGCTGCGCGCCTGGAGATGGGGAGTCCTGCTGTCCCCCGTCAAGCGTCCCCTGGCCTACCAGGGACTCTTTTCCCTGACGGTAGCCAAGTACGTCATCAACCTGATTCCTCCGCGTGCCGGCGAAGTGGTGGCCTCGGTCGTGCTGGCCAGAAAGGAGAAAATACCGGCCGCTTCGGTCATTGCCACCTCTCTGCTGGAACGGTTGCTGGACCTCATCACCGTGGCCGGGATCTTTGCGGTCTACCTGGCTCTGTTCTCCGGACAACACCCCCCTAATTCCGAGCGGGGCCACGAAATCATGCTGGCCATCCGGAGATTTTCTCTCATCGGCCTTCCCGCCGTGGCACTGACACTGCTGGCCCTCGTCTACCTGGTCCGCCGACGGAACTGGACCGGAAAGATCCCGGGGCGGCTGTCCCGGATCGTCGTTTCCTTTGGGGACGGCTTCCGGGCGCTGGAAAAGGGTGGAGAACGGGTCAAGGTCACGGTTCTCTCCCTGGCCATCTGGATTGCCATCAGCTTGCAGCTCTGGTTTCTGGCCAGGGCCTACCTGAGCGACTTCCCTCTGACGGGTGCGCTCCTGCTGACGGTGATCACGGTTGTGGGGGTCGCCATTCCCACACCGGGAGGGGTGGGCGGGTTCCAGTTTTTCATGCAACTGGCCCTGACCCACTTCTTTGCGCCCTTCCTGTCAACCCAGGACCCAAATTCCCAAGCGGCCGGCATCAGCAACGGCTGCTACATGGTTTCCATGGTCCCGCTCCTGCTGCTGGGATTCGTTCTGCTCCATCGAGAAGGCCTTTCCTGGAGCAGAATCGCCAGGATCGCCAGCCAGAAACCGGCGGATTCGGTGAGCTGAAACGAAATGGCGGGGCGCCCCACGGGTCACATCGGGGACGGCGGCCAAGCCAGTCTTCCCGGCCCGGCAGCGGGGCAATAATTCTTGAGCCTTTCGCAAAATTCGGCAGCGGACGTATACCAGGAATGGCCACAAAAGGCACAAAAACACAAATTGTGACTTTTGTGGTTAGACAGCGTTTTTCACCGGTTCGCACCGGATATTGAAGAGGGCAGAACCTCAGGTTCGCCGACAAGATGACCTGCCACGCTGCGAATATTGCAATAAGCTCTCTTGAAAATCCTTTTTCCCCCGGCACCGTTGTGGGTTAGGGGAGAGCGGCGTAGCTGCGGCTTAGACTCGCCTGCTGGGCGAACACGGTGGAGCATTTGACGATTTTGGTTTGGCAGCCAAGTCGGCGACCATCTGCGGGTGGACGCGGAAGCCCAGGGGTCGTGTGAGTCCCGCGCTTCCGTAGCCGCGTAGTTAACGGTAGGTCATATTCCAGTTATGTCTATCGGCATCCAGTTTCATCTATAACTGTGTTATTTATGAGTGTCTTATATAAGTTCTGCTGTGGCGTTGCCCTCTCGAGTCATCCCCTGCAATCCACTGCCATCCCCCATACAATGTGGGAATGGATGCAGTAAACATCTCCACCCGGCTGCTACCCGGAACGAAGCGTAAGGGCCGCCACCCCGAAAAGGCCCTCTCGGCCTCTTTCCTTCGCTCCGCTCCGCCCGGAAGGCACGCCGACGGCAATGGCCTCTACCTCTTCGTCCAGCCTACCGGAACCCGTAGCTGGATTCAACGCCTCGTCATCCGTGGCCGTCGCCGTGAGCTTGGTCTCGGCCCCCTCGCCCTGGTCCCCCTGGCCGAGGCCAGGGAGATGGCGCTGGCCAACCGCAAGCTCGCCCGCCAGGGCGGGGACCCTCTGGCGGAGAAGCGACGGACGGAGGGCATCCCCGCCTTCGCCGAAGCCGCCTCGCGTGTGCTGGAACAGAAGCAGGCCGGCTGGCGCAACCGGAAACACGCCCAGGAGTGGCTGTCGAGCCTGAGGCGGGTGGCCTTCCCGCGCATCGGCAAGGTGCCGGTCTCCGAGGTCACCAGCGCCGACGTGCTTGAGATCCTCCCGCCCATCTGGCACCGGAAGGCGGAGACGGCCCAGCGGGTGCGCCTGCGCCTGCGTGCGGTCCTGGAATGGGCCGTGGCCATGGAGTGCCGGATCGACAACCCATGTGACCGAATCGGACCGGTCCTGGGCATCCAACAACACGTTGCCCAACACACGCGGGCCTTGCCGCATCGGAAGGTGGCTGACGCTATCGGGACGGTGCGGGGATCGACGGCATTGGAGGCCGCGAAGCTGGCCTTCGAGTTTCTGGTGTTGACGGCAACCAGGTGGAGCGAGGTGCGGTGGGCCGAGTGGCAGGGGATCGATCGCAGCGGGAGGGTGTGGATCATTCCGCCAAGGCGGATGAAGGTCAACCGCCAGCACCGGGTGCCGCTGTGCGGACGCGCCCTGGAGATTCTCGAGGCGGCCGAGGCGCTCGGAGAGGGAGACGGTCCGCTGGTGTTCACCCATAGGGAAGGGCAGCCTCTTGACGACAAGCAGCTGAGGTGGATGGTGCGGGAGCTTGGGATCGCGGCGGTGCCGCACGGATTCAGATCCAGCTTCAGGGACTGGGCGGCCGAAGAAACCGACCATCCCCGGGAGGTGATCGAGGCGGCCCTGGCGCATGTGGTCCGCAACCGGGTGGAGGCGGCCTATGCACGCTCCGACCCGTTCGAGCGCCGGCGCACGTTGATGGATGACTGGGCGGGTTACCTGGCCCGAGGGATGGGGCAGGACCGGGAGCCCTTGGAGTAGGGAGGGCCAGGGGATCGGTGGCCCGCAACAGGCCCGCAGGTGCCCTTGCCTGCGGCAGGACAGGGTGAGAGCCAAGCTCGAAGTCCGGTGGCAGGCAAGGCCAGGTTGAGCAGCAATACTGGGGTCCAGGTCTTCAGCAACTCAGTCGGATTCGTCCAGAAGTCCGTGCACTTCGGCCCAATCCAATGTCCCATACTCTTCGAGGAGCGCCTCGGGAGCGTCGATGTCATTGGCCTCGTCGTCCAACATGCAGCCAAGGGCCTGCAGGACTTATTCTTGCGTCTCGACTGTCAAGACGGTTCGGCCAGGTTCGATTTTGGTTTCAGTAGTCATCGTGTGATTTCCCTTCTGTGCGCCGTAGGTGCCGGGCCTTGCCTGCTCGGCCGGGAGCGACCGGCGCATCGCCGGCCGTCTGCAGTTCCCGGGGCCAAAGACCCGGGCGCCGGGAAATCTCCCTTTGCCGTCTGTTCCGACATTGGTCTGTTCGGCTAAGGCCTGGGATGGTCAGTGTGGGCGAGGACCTCGATGAGATCCTGGCGGATTTCTTCCCGCAGCCGGTGGGACCATTCGGGACGCCTCTCTACAGCGGGACTCCCCTCCCGGGGCTGGCTGGACTGATCGAAAGGCACCATCTCAAGCCGGACGCCGAGCACGCGGCAAAGGGCCACGATGGTTTCCAGGCGCGGCCAGGATCCTCGGCGCATGTGGCGGACGGCTTCGGTGCTGCCGGTGGCGAGCAGCGAAAGGCGGCGATCGGAGACGCCGGAGTCGTCGATGAGCTCCAAGAGGCATTGTTTCAAGTCGGTATCTGGATCGAAAGCGCTCATGTGTTTTCCCCATCCTGCACGCTGGCGAGGCCCCGCTTGGCCGGCCGAACCAGGCACGGTCGCAACTGCAGGACTCTTTTCGTGCCCGGTTATCTGATATTTAGGAGGGTGAATTTGAGCGCCTAAGTTGCCTGAACGGGATTGGATACGAAAGCACGTGAACACTCGAATAGGCTGGATTGTAACCAATGAAGGCCGCCGGCAGCGCTTTCGAGTTTTTGGTGATTACGGCGTCCAAGTGGGGTGAGGTGCGCTGGGCCGAGTGGGCGGAGATCGATCGGGACGAAGATGTACGGACCGTCCCGGCCAGGCGGATGAGGGTAAACCGCCAGCATCGGGTGCCGCTGTGCGGACGTGGCCTGGAGATTCTCGCGACGGCCGAGTCACTCGGCGAGGGAGCCGGTGCACTGGTGTTCACTCTTGGCGGCGAGAAGCCCCTCGACGACAAGCAGCTTAAGTGGCTGCTGCGCGCGCTTGGAATTGCGGCGGTGCCGCACGGGTTCTGCTCCAGCTTCCGAGACTGAGCAGGTAAAGAGACCGATCATCCCCGGGAGGTGATAGAGGCGGCCCTGGCACATGTGTTCCGCAATCGAGTCGAGGTGGCCTGTGCCCGCTCGGACCTGTTCGACCGCAGAGGTGCCCTTATGGACGACTGGGCACGTTACTTGGCCCAGGGAATCGGTTGCCCGCGTCAAGTCCAGCAAGGCAACCTCACCCGGGCCAAGCCAAGTTGAACAGGAGAACCCCGATCCGGGTTTTCAGTCGTGCGGCCCTCCCCCAGGAATCACTGTGGAAAGAGCGCCTTCCTGCCAGAATAAGGAATTGGAAGGAGCGCAATAGACACTATGAGTCTGTGTCCGTTCACTACAAGTAACGTTGCTATTGTATAGTGCGCCCAAGTGAAGGCATTGCGCCGCACACGTGCGCGGAGGTCCATCTCGGGGGCTTGGCCGGCTCGACTGTCCTTGGAAGCAGGTTCCTAACTCGGAGCGGCTGGCAGATTTGTCGACGGTAGGTGGGCCCCGCGCAGCCGTAGGGGCGTTACTGCCGATACAGAGGCGGCCACGGAGAGCAACGATGCACAGACGCATTGGTCTTGTCACGGTGATGACGGTGTTGACCGTATGCGTCGATGAAGCTCGGGGTCAGACCGGGCTGTACGTCGAGATGGACCTGGGGACAAGCGTTGCACCGCCCCTCACCATGCACGGGTCGGACAACGACTGGGGCACCAAGTGCGACCTGATCATCAACCCGCTCGGCGTCGAGGCCACTGGCGAGTGCGACGCCGCTCCACCGCTCACGTCGTGGACCAACGAGTTCGACGGGGGCACCGGCATCCGGGCGGGCGCCACACTCGGCTACGACTGGGGACCCGTCCGGCTCGAAGGCGAGTACTTCCACCGAGTAACGGCCTATGGCGATCAGTCAGACATCGACATCTTCGACGACGTGACACTGGACAAGCGGGAGCAGGAGATCGAGCAGGCGATCGGCGTCGTCGACGACTGGCGGTCGCACGGTGGCTTCCTGAATGCGTACTACGACTTCGGAGCGTCGGCATCCTGGACGCCGTACCTCGGCGCCGGATTCGGCATGGAGCGGGCATCGCTCGATTACAGGTCGGTGTGGAAGCGCAACGATGACCCTGAGCGGATCTAGACGTTCGCCGACCCGCTCCTGCGAGCCAAGATCGCCGGCACGACCACGATCGGCGACGCACGTCTGACCGACGTCATGGCCGGCTACCAATTGCTCGCGGGGGTGGACTATCGGCTCCGGGAATCGGTCACGCTCGGCGTTAAATTCCGCTGGGTCGACTTTGGCAAGTTCGCGAGCGAGCCACTGCCCTGGGACCAGCTCCGCAGTCACGAGTCGAGCGTCGGGCGGGGCGAGACCATCCTGTACCAGATGACGACGGACGCCGGCCGGTTCTGGGGCGTGAGTCTCAACCTGAAGTACCGGTTCTGACACGCGGCATCCCGCGAATCGCCATCGGGCCGCGTGCCCTGGCGGCTCGGGCCATGGTTACGCTCAGGCCCCTGCTATCGGCCGTGCTGCTGCATCATCTCCACGGCCCGCGTAACGTCTCGGCGAGCGTCCTGTAGCCCACGATCAAGCGCGTCACCTGCCCTGCGAAGTGCTCGACCGGCCGCTGCAACGCCGTGACCTGCTCGTCGTGTCCTGATGGACGACTGGGCGCGCTACCTAGCCCGAGGGGCGGGTTGCGCGCACCAGGTCCAGCAGAACGATCTCGCCCGGGGCAAGCTAGGTTGAGCAGGGCAACCCGAGTCCGGGCTTTCAGCATTTCGGCCTTCCGGCAGGGATCACTGTGGAGGGAGCGACCCCAATAGGGGAGGGTTAACCCTCGGTTGACCCGAGCGGCTGAGCAGGGCCACGACTCGGCTCAACTGCAACTCTGGATCCTGTACTCGGATGAATATCCGCCAGAGTATTCGTTTCTGACGGACCACGTCATGGCCTACACATGGTTGAAGCCGGAATCGTCAAGCGCTGAGGATCGCTTGCTGTTTACTCTGGATGGAGGCCAGCAGCCGGTCATAGGCGTCGGCGAAGAGCTTGACGCCGTCTTGCTGCAGCTTGAGGGTCACCGCGTCCATGTCTATTCCCATCTCCTGCAGCCGGACAAAGGTCTGCCGGGCATCCTCCACGTCCTCTTCCAGGGTGGCTCTCACCTCCCCGTGATCCCGAAAGGCCGAGAGGGTGGACAAGGGCATGGTGTTCACCGTATCGGGGCCGATCAGGGTTTCTACGTAGAGCACGTCCCGATATCGGGGATTCTTGGTGCTGGTGCTGGCCCACAGAGGGCGCTGCGAGCGGAAGCCTTGTCGCTTGAGCCCGAGGAAGCGGCTCCCGCCAAAGATTTCCCTGAATTTCCGATAGACCAGGCGCGCATTGGCAACAGCGGCTCGGCCCTGGAGGGTCCGGCAGCGTTCTTTCTCCGTAGCGCTGCCGGCTCGTGACTCCAGGTCCTGCAGCAGCTTGTCGACCACCGTGTCGACCCGGCTGACAAAGAAGCTGGCCACCGAGGCGACCGGGGCGGTGCGCCCGGAGGCGGCCAGAGTCTCGATTCCCTGCAGGTAGGCCTCGGCCACCTGAAGATAGTGCTCCATGGAAAACATCAGGGTGACGTTGACGTTGATCCCCTCTCCCAGCAGTTGACGGATGGCGGGCATGCCGGCCGGAGTCGCGGGAACCTTGATCATCAGATTGGGTCGAGCCACGGCTTTCCACAGGCGGCGGGCCTCCTCCACCGTTTCCCGGGTCCGGTGGGCCAGATGGGGCGAGACCTCCAGGCTGACGTAGCCGTCTCCACCCCCGGTCGTCTCGAAGAGAGCCCTGAACTGATCGGCCGCTCCCTGAATGTCCTTGATGGCGAGCACTTCGTAGATCCTCGTGGCGGAGAATCCCGCCCCGGCCATGGTGCGGATCTCCCCGTCGTAGTCGGTGCCACCGTCGATGGCCTTCTCGAAGATGGAGGGGTTGGAGGTCACCCCGCGCAAGCCATCCTCGGCGATCATGCGGCGCAACTCGCCAGAATCCAGCAGGGATCGGCTGATCGAATCGCACCAGACGCTCTGACCCTGCTGCTGCAAGTCCAGGAGCGGACTCGTTCCTTTACGACCCGAATTCCGGCTGTCCATCGAACCCTCCCGCAGTGCGTGTCGGGACTCCAGATTCCCGCGAGTCCATCGGTAACAAACTTTAACCCCCCGCCCCGGCCGACACAATCAAAATCCCAGCGCCATGATCGCCCCACCCGGGTAGAGAAATGCGGGCTACGGCAGCAGCAGGCGGTAGAGCCGGTCGTGCCTTTCCAGACCATTCCGGTAACGTTGGTACCGTTCCGGGCAAGGATTGAAGCGTGCCCCCAGAGGGGTCTCCACCTCCTCGATGTTGTCGAGAAAACCCAGGGCTTCCAGGGCCAGCAAGGCTGCGCCCCGGCTCGAGGCTTCCTTCACCGCCGAAGCCACCACCGGCTGTCCCAACACGTCCGCCATGATCTGCAGCCAGGCAGGCGATTGCAGGAGCGCCCCGCCGGAAGCCACAATCTCTCGATCCTCCGGGACCACAGGCTCCAGCAGTGCAGCGATCTTTGCAAACCGGTAGGCCACCGATTCCAGCGAAGCCCGAAGGATCTCAATGGGACGGGTGTGCAGGCTCAGGCCCGTTACGGCCGCACGGGCCTTGGATTGCCAACCCGGGCTGCGCTCTCCGGCCAGAAAGGGCAGAAGGGTCAGTCCATGGGAATCCGGGGCCATCTCCGCCAGTCCGCGCTCCACAGCCTCCGGATCTCGCTCCAGCCGCAGCGTCTCGGTCATCCACTCGAAGAGGAGTCCTCCGTTGCTGAGAGACCCACCCATGACAAAGCGGCTCCGGTTGGCCCGATAGCACCATAGCCCTCGTGGGACCGACGGCGGGTCCGTCTTGCCCATGACTCTCATGGCGCCCGAAGTGCCAACCATCAGGGCCAGACGATCCGGCGTGCAACAGCCGCTGCCCACGTTGCTGCAGGCCCCGTCTCCAACGGCGGCCACCCAGGGAACTCCACTCAAGTCCGGCCAGCGATCGGCGAAGGGCGGCCTGAGGCCCGACAGCGGCGTGTCCAGGTCGATGAGGGGGGACAACTGATTTCGCTCCAGAGGCAGGACCTGCAGAATTCCCTCGTCCCACTCCAGGCGGTCCTGATCCAGCAGTCCTGTCCCCGACGCCATGGAGACGCTGCATCGGTTGACGCCAAATAGTTTCAAATAGGCATATTCCCCGAACGACATCCACCGGGGGGTCCCGCGGAACAGTTCCGGACTGGACCGATACAGCCACGACAGCTTGGCCGGCAGGTAGCTGGGATGGAGCGGGCAGCCGGTGCGGGCGTGGTACCGGCTTTCGTCCACCAGGCTGCGAAGCTCCTCGGCGGCGGCGGCGCTGCGCGTATCGGCCCAGGAGTATACCGGAGTCAGCGCCCGCCCCTCGGCATCCACCCCCACCAGGTTGTGCCAAAAGGTCGACATGGCAACGGCGGCAATTGCCCGACGCCGGCGGCCGCTTCGCAGCAGGATCTCGTCGACCGCCTCCACCACCAGCTTGAACAGGGCATCGGCGCCCACCTCCACGCCCCCATCCGAGGTGGTTGCGAACTGGTAGGGTCTTCGAGCCTCCAGGCCGGCCAGGGCCTGGCCGAAGCCATCATGGATGGTGGCCCGAACCGAGGAGCTCCCGGCGTCAATGGTGAGGATCAGAGGATTGCTGGAGAGCATGTCTCACTTGCCCGGACTCCGGCGGCCGGACCCTCAGTAATGGACCCTCGCTCGTCGCCGCGACTTGCGAGTTTTCAGGATCAGAACCAGCCCGGCGACAAAGCCGCCGATATGAGCCCACCAGGCCGTGCCTCCCATGGAGAGATCCCCTGCCGTCAGGGAAACGGCGCCGTTGAAGAATTGCAGCAGAAACCACAGTCCCAGGAAGATCAGGGCCGGCAGCCGGACCAGATAGAAGAAGAACAGGATGGGCACGAAGGTGAGAACCCGGGCTCCCGGGAACAGCACCAGATAGGCCGCCAACACCCCGGAGATGGCGCCGCTGGCTCCGATCATGGGTATGGGCGAGGCGGGATTAACGGCAATCTGCAACAGGGCCGCCAGGAGACCGCAAACCAGGTAGAAAAGCAGGAAGCGCAGCGCCCCCAGCCAGTCCTCCACGTTGTCGCCGAACACCCACAGGTAGAGCATATTTCCCAGGAAATGCATCCAGCCGCCATGCAGGAACATGGAGGTAAAGAGGGGAGCCAGACCCAACAGGAGCCCGGCTTCCTGCCAGTAGCCGAAACTGAGCAGCGCGCGGGGAACCAGTCCGAACTGGTAGAAGAACCCTGTCAGCAACGGCCCGGACCCTAGGGACAACTGGTAGACGAAGACGGCCGCATTGACCGCTATCAGAAACAGCGTGACCGCCGGGAAGGTCCGGGTTCGGTTGATGTCTTTCAGGGGAATCATGACGCTTCCCGTCCGAGACGGTCCAATCCTTGCGCGGTGCGCGGGTCGGACGGTGTCGGCGCCCGGACCTCATGCCGGTCTCACTCGGCGCCAGCCCTGGGCGGACCCGCCAGCACCAGGTCCAGGGGACCTTCGCCGCAGTGTTTCAAGACCTCTGCGTAGGCCACATCCCTCAAGCGGATCATTTCCGGCCACCCTTTTCCGCCTGGCCGGATGGCCGGACTGATAACCACCCCGAGCGGGGCCGGCGAGGGCAGCAGCCGGCCGTCGCGGAGCACCTGACGCGTCCCGCGAAGCGTGACCGGCAGCAACGGCGATCCGGTGTCGGCCGCCAACTTGAAGGCTCCCATCTGAAATGGCCGCAGCCCGCTGGCATGGGTGAAGGTGCCCTCCGGGAACACATGGACCGGTGCTCCGCCCAGCAACCTCTCCTCGATGCGGCGGCTGTCCTGAACGGCCTCGGGCGCGTTCTCACGGTCTACGGTGAGGTAGCCGCACCGACGTATGAAGGTGCCTACGAAGGGCCAGGAGGCGGCCTCCCGCTTGGCCACAAAGGAAAAGTCGAAGGGCAGGGCCGCCATCAACACCAGGATGTCCAGATAGCTGGCATGGTTGGAAACGATCAGGAACCGCGACTGTCCGGAGAGTTGAACCGGGGGCAGGTTCTCCAGGCCGGCCACCACCGGCTGCAGCCCTCCCAATCGCAGAGTGATTCGCGAGATCCATCGGAGCAGGGCGGGTCCGGTTCGAGGTCCGGTGCGGGACGGCGTCAACAGCAGCAACACCCAGCAGGGCAGCCCGACCGCGACCAGCACCATCCACACGTAGCTGCCATAGAGCCACCGGGCCACCGTCCCGATCAGCCGGCGGCCCCGCTGCCCCAGGCTCCGGAGAGCCAGCCGCGCCACCTGCACCCAGACCGCCGGGCTCGGGGAATGGAGCTTGCCCTGCAGGTAGAGGCGGCGACAATTGTCCCTTCGGATCTTGCCGCTGGAGGTCTTGGGCACGCTTTGCGGGGGAACCAGCACAACCTCATCCAGAGGGATTCCCAACTGAGAGTCCATCCTCTCCCTGATGGCGGCAGCCAGCTCCTCCTTCTGCTCGGGTTCGGTTCGACGCGTTTCGGCCACCAGAACCAGGCGCTCGCCCGCCACGCCTCTTCCGCTGACCCCGAATGCGGCGACACAGCCTCGCCGAACGCCTTCCACGTCCCCCGCAATATGCTCCAGTTCCTGGGGATAGAGATTTCGCCCTCCCTGGATGATGATGTCCTTGACCCGGCCGGTGACAAAGAGCTCTCCATCCGCCAGGTAGCCCAGGTCGCCCGTCTTCAGCCAGCCATGCTGCAAGACCTCGGCTGTAGCCTCGGCTCTTCCGAAGTAACCCTGCATGACGGAGGGCCCACGACATTGGATGTGGCCCTGGACCCGGTCCGGAACAGGCTCCCCGGCACGGCTGACAATTCTGACCTGGTGGCCGGCCAGCGGCCTACCGGCAGAAACAAAGGTCAGCGGGTTCGCGGATTGACCGGAGGCGGGCTCCGCTCTTCCGGTTTCTTCAAGAGTGCCCCTGTCGATGGGGTCGAGAAGAGCCCTTCGGCTCAGGGGCGGGATGGTCACCGCCAGCGAAGACTCGGCCAGGCCGTAGACCGGCATCAGGGCGTCCGCGTGGAGGCCGTAGGGTTGGAATCTCCGTGAAAACCCCTCCAGGGTCTCGGGTTGAACCGGCTCGGCACCGTTCAGGGTGGCGCGCAAACAGGAGAGGTCCAGTCCCTCCAGGTTCCGCTCGTCGACCCGCCGCATGCAGAGTTCGTAGGCGAAGTTGGGTGCGGCCGAGAGGGTGGCGCGATAGCGGTGTATGGCCCACAGCCACCGCTCCGGTCGGGTCAGGAAAGCCTGGGGAGACATGATTACGATGGGAACCCCCAGATAAAGGCAGGAAAGCCAGGCTCCGATCAGGCCCATGTCATGGTAAAGGGGAAGCCAACTCACCCCCACATCCCGCGAGTCGATCTTCAGCGCCTCCGCGATGGCCCGGATATTGGCAATGAGATTGGAATGGGTCAGCACCACCCCCTTGGGGTCGCCGGTGCTCCCCGAGGTGTACTGAATGAAGGCGACATCCCGGGGCAGGGGCCGGACCACGGTGCCGGAGGCCTTGCCCAGGCTGTCCAGAGTCACCACGCTTTCCAATCCGGGGACCTGGCTGCCCAATAGCCGAGCCAAGCGACCAACCTCCTGAAAGGTCACCAGCACTCGTGCCCCGGAATCGGCGATTATCTTGGCCTGACGCTGGGCGTACTCCTCGATGCGGTCGGGCCGCCAGGGGGGATAGAGGGGAACCGGAACGGTGCCGGCCAGAACGGCGCCGAAGAAAGCCGGGAAGAAGTCGGGGGCGGTGGGGAGCATGAGCGCGATCCGGTCCCCGGACTGCAACCCCGCCTTTTGCTGCAACGCCGCCGCCACCGCCGAACTCTCCGACAGCAGGTCGGAATAGGTGATCGGGCGCATCTCCCCATTCTCCAGCCGCAATTGAATGTGGACCCGCTCCGGGTCCCGCTGAGCAAAATGGAAGAGCGCCTCATCGAGGGTCGTGGGCCAGCCGCCCTCCCGGTTCCAGGCGTCCACTCCTCCCGGATCCGGCCTGGGCTTCCCGGTCTGCTGTAGCCGCAGGGGATCGATTCTGTCCGTCCCGGGGGAGGCCGATGTCCTATTGCCTGCCTGAGACTTCGCCGTCATCACGGCTCGGACCAGGTCGCTGACTGCCTCAGCCCGGGACAGCAGCTGCTCCGGTAACTCGAGCGAGAGGGCCTTTTCCAGACGCAGAAGGAGTTCCACCCGTTCCAGGCTGGCCAGGCCCAGCTCGCGCTCCAGCGAAGCGCTCGGCGAGAGGTGTCGCAGAGCCCGGTGAGACCCCAGTTCAGCCAACAGGTCACGAACAACCTGGAGAATCTTCTCCTCCAGGTCTTTCCGATCCGGTTTCATTGAGTCGGCAGGGGAGGGTTCGGTCTCCAGGGGATTCATGGAGTCTGCGTCTTCCAGGCCGCTTGGCGCGGGGCCTGCAGGTTCGGGACTGCCAATCCGGGTTTGCGGACGATACCGCCGGAATCTTAGCACAGGTGGGTCGGCCGGGCGGGCGGGTGCATTTCTTGCCGCGGGGGTGCGCTTTTGAAAAGACGTGGATGTTGGGGTCGTTGGGGACGGCCGTGCCTGGCAGGGTTCGGACGGGCACTACGTTACTGGAACGTGCTGCTACTCCTCAAGAGTGTTGTCCTGTTTCAGACACAGAGAAAGCGGGCCGTGGGGCCCAAGAAAATACAGGAGATCAGGAAAGGGCTGAAGCAACCTGGCATGGTTGCGCGCGCCTTCCTGGCAGCCCTGCGGGCCGGTGGGGCAAACACGACGCCGCGTGTTGGAAACCGCGGGAACCGCTCAGCCCGAACTGGCTATCGCCGCCCGGGCGAGCCTTCCAAGAGCCTCGGCCCGATCGGTCTTTTCCCAACTGAAGGATCCGTCCGCGCCGGCCGGCCTCCCAAAGTGACCGTAGGCAGCCGTGGCCCTGAATATGGGGCGCTTGAGAGAAAGCGCGTCGATGATTCCCTTGGGCCGAAGATCGAAGACCTCTCGAACCACCTTGACCAGTTCGTCTCCGCTCAGCTTGCCGGTGCCGAAGGTGTCGACCAGAATCGAAACCGGCTGCGCCACACCAATGGCATAAGCCAGCTGGACCTCGCATTTCGCCGCCAGTCCGGCCGCCACAACGTTCTTGGCCACATAGCGAGCCGCGTAGGCGGCGCTTCGGTCCACCTTGGATGGGTCCTTCCCCGAAAAAGCTCCGCCGCCATGCCGAGCCCAGCCCCCGTAGGTGTCCACGATGATCTTGCGCCCCGTCAGGCCCGTATCCCCCTGGGGGCCTCCGCGGACAAATTTGCCCGTGGGATTGACATAGTACTGGGTCTGATCGTCCAGCAAGCTGGCCGGGACGACGGGGCGGACAACCTGTTCCAGGACATCTTCATGGATCTGCCGGTGAGCGACGCTTTCGTGATGCTGGGTCGAGATGACCAGCGAGTCGATGCGCACCGGCTTGCCGTCCGCATATTCCACCGTCACCTGGCTCTTGCTGTCGGGTCGGACATAGTCCAGGGCACCAGTTTTACGCAGCTTCGCCAGCTCTTCCACCAGCTTCTGCGCCAGAATGATGGGGGTCGGCATCAGTTCCGGAGTCTCGTCACAGGCGTAGCCGAACATCATGCCCTGGTCCCCGGCTCCCTGCTCTTTGAAGAGCCCCTTGCCCTCGGTAACTCCCTGAGAGATATCCTCCGACTGGGGATCGATCCTGACGTCTACCCGGCAACTCCGATAGTCGAAACCGATGCCACCTTCCACGTAGCCGATCTCCCGAATCGTATCCCTGACGACCTGCTCCACGTCGACACTGTCCTTGGCATTGGAGGTCACTTCCCCCGCAACCAGGCAATAGTCGGTGGTCACCAGCGTCTCACACGCGACCCGGGACGCCGGGTCGCCGGCGATGTAGGCATCCACGATGGCGTCGGACACCTGATCCGCAACCTTGTCGGGATGTCCTTCCGAAACGGCCTCACTGGTGAACAGCATTCTTTCCCTGTCTGCCATGACTGCTTACTCCCTCGATGGTCTCTTTACAATCGCCGCAATCCAATGCTGCGGGTTAACCACAAACTCGTCATATAATTCCACTTCAGCCATGAAGAGGACCGGTTGCCCCGGTCCCTGGGCCTTTGGGCGAGCGGCTGAACGATAGTCTCGGGCCTTCCGGTTTGTCAAGCCAATTGCCGTTGGTGAGGAAGGAAGGACGGTAAGGGCGGGCGACCTCCTCAAGGACCGCCTCCGATCAAGGAGCAGATGACGCCATGACCATGGATCTCCAGGAAGTTCAAGCGCAATTAAAGGCCAGGAAGCTGGATGGATGGCTGCTATATGACTTTCAGGGCCTCAATCCGATTGCCCGCAAGCTGCTCGGTCTGCAGGACGCCATGCTGACCCGGCGCTGGTTCTGTTGGATCCCCGCCCAGGGCCCCATGACCTTCCTTTGTCACAGCATCGAGCGCCAGGGTTTCGAGCAACAGCCAGCGCCCTCGGTTCTCTTCAGCAGTTGGGAGGAGATGCAGGCGGGTCTGGAGCGCCTGCTACAGGGGAGCAGTCGGGTGGCCATGGAGTATTCTCCCCAATGCTTCATCCCCTATGTTTCCAGAGTGGATGCCGGCACGTTGGAGCTGGTGCGCAGCCTCGGCAAGACGGTGGTTTCCTCGGCCGACCTGGTTCAATACTTCGAGGCGCGCTGGAGCCGTGAACAGCTCCAGACCCACCTCGAGGCCAGCCGTCTCCTGATGGACGTCCTGTTCGAGACCTTCAATCAGGTGGGGGAGGCCACCGGGAACCGTCGCCATCTCACCGAGTACGAGTTGCAGCAGAGCATGTGCCAAAGGTATCGGGAACGGGGCCTGGAATCCTCCTCTCCTCCCATAGTGGCCGTCAACCGGAACAGCGGGAACCCCCACTATGAACCCTCCTCGGAAGGCTCGGCGCCCATCCGGCCGGGCGACCTGCTGCTCATCGATTTCTGGGCCAAGCTCTCCAGGCCGCAGGCCGTCTACGCCGACTACACCTGGGTCGCCTTCCTGGGAGAATCGATCCCCGACAGAATCGTCCGGGTCTGGGACGTGGTCCGGGAGGCACGGGATCGCACCCTGGAGTTCGTGCGCTCCAAGACCAGCCGACGGACTGCCGTACGGGGATGGGAGGTGGATGGCGTGGCTCGCCAGGTGATCTCGCGGGCCGGGTTCGGCCAGTATTTCATCCACCGGACCGGCCACAGCATCGGGGAGTCGGACCACGGCAACGGAGCCAACATGGATGGATTGGAAACCAGGGACGAACGGCTCTTGATTCCACACACCTGCTTTTCCATAGAGCCGGGAATCTACTTGCCGGATTTCGGCATCCGCAGCGAGTTGAATGTTTACCTGGGTGAGGAGGAGCTGCTGGTCACCGGGGATCCCATCCAGCAGGAGATACGAAGGATCTGAACGTCCGGGACGCGGTCGGTGCGGCCAGGGAGCCACTCAGCCCTTCGTCTTGGACAGGCTCCTGTCCAATGCAGTCAGGCTGTCGATGAGCTTTTTCCTCTGGCCGGGGGCAAAGCGGTTCATTTGCTGCAGGTCGCGAAACAGCTGCCTGGAATCGCCCCGAACATCCTCAAAGGCCCGGAACAGTTGGGCGGGGCCGGGCGTGGACAAGGTGTCGGGGTCCACGTGCATCCGGGAAAACCCTAGAGCCAGGAAGTGGAACAGGGCCTGGGTCCTGGCCATGGCTCGGTCATGCTCGATTGCGGTGGTCACGGTCACCTTCAATCCCAGATTCTTCAGGTACTGTTCGACTTTCCCGGTCCGGTTGCCCCTGCCGGGGCAGAGAACCACTTCCAATCCGGCGATCCCGTGACGGCCCGTTTCCGGACCGAAGAGGGGATGGGTTCCCAGGACTTCAACCGACTCGGGGAAGAGGTCCAACATGAGCCTGAGCGGCTCTTCCTTGACGGAGCAGGTATCCATGACCAGTTGACCGGGGGTCAGCAGGGGCCCCAGGCGGCTGCATATCCGCTCCATTTGGGAGATGGGAACGCAAAGCAGCAGGCAGGGCTTGCGGGCCACCTCTCTTAGAGTGGCGAACCGAACGCCGCCTTGTCCGGAGAGAGTCTTGCGGTCAAAGACGGCAACCGGGAAATCCCTCCCGAGAATCTCCGCTGCGAACCGACCGAACCTTCCAAAGCCGACGATGCCGATTTCCACACCTTCCCCCGATGCCTGGTGTCCTGTCTCAGAAATTTGGTCGACTGTCGCGACGGAGGGGAGGGAACGCCCGGCGCTTTCGAGGTCGAATCCGGCAGAGGCCCGGGCGAGCAGTGAGGAGGGCGACTCACAGCCGGAGGGGCTCCCCCCGGATGTGGGTCGGTGGCTGAGACCAGAACCGGTGAGGGGGATGGCCCGCGTTTCTCACCAGGGGGCATGATCATGGCGCAGGCATTTCCCCTTCAGCGCGTGCTCGCGACCGAAGAGCGTAGCGGTTTCTACGGTCGAGGGAGCCTGTGCGCGCTGAAGGGAAAAGGACAAGCCAGGGCATGCCCAGCGCCG
>JAPPDF010000065.1 GCA_028875575.1 Acidobacteriota bacterium | reverse complement strand
CCCCCCCACCGGTTCGACTGCGGGCGAAGCCCTTGTCTCACCGACTCCCCCTCCAGGGGGGAGTGATACTTGAGGCCTGCACAAGGCTTTTTGCCCGATTCCTGGGTGGGATGTAAGCCATGTTCGCGGTCTTATGTGTAAAGTATGATTGCGGTTTGCAAGGCGGGAATCACTCCCCCCTTGAGGGGGAGTCGCAGAAGCCGAGCCGGATGGCGAAGGCTGATGCGGAGGGGGGCAAACCAACGCCCTGCGTCCCACTCCCCACAAATTTGTCCTACACCCCGCTGCGACGCAACCTTTTACCGCGAGCCCGGCTTTGCACTAAACTGGGTGCCCGCGCCGCGTGCCGGCGCCCCACGGCCCCTTCGGCAACGCCGCCACCGGCCGGAGAATCAAGGATGTCCTCTCGAATGGACTCGATTCAATTCGAAGTGATCCGCAACGCCCTGGTGGAAGCCACCGAGGAAATGGCGGTTTCGCTCAGGCGTAGCGCCTATTCCACCAACATCAAGACCCGGGCCGATTTCTCCTGCGCCTACTTCGACCACGAGTTGAGACCCATCGCTCAGGCCTTCGGGCAGGCGGTCCACCTGGGGTCGCTGGTGGAGCTGGTGCCCAGGGCTGTCCGGCAGTTCGGCGTCGAAAGGCTGGGAGAGGAAGACGCCATTCTGACCAACGACCCTTATTCCGGGGGCGTCCACTTGAACGACGTGACGCTCATCTCGCCGGTCCATGTCCGGGGAGAGTGCTTCGGCTACGTGGCCAACCTGGCCCATCACGTGGACGTGGGCGGAGGGGCCCCGGCCAGTATCGGCGCTTTCCGGGAAGTCTTCCAGGAAGGGATCATCATTCCTCCCATCAAGCTGGTGCGGGGAGGGGAGATGGTCGAGGACCTGTTTGCTCTGGTGATGGCGCAGATTCGCTCGAGCTACGAGACTGCCGGAGATTTCCGGGCCCAGATGGCGGCCAACGTTACCGGGATGCGCCGCTTGAAAGACCTGTTGAACCGCTGGGGCGCCGAAACGGTGCGGGCCGGCCAGGAGGAGCTCCTGGCGTATACCGAACGGCGTGCGCGCCGGGAACTGGCTCGCCTGCCCCGGGGAGAGTTTTCCGCCGAGGGTGTTGTGGACAACGACGGCTTCACCGACCGGCCGGTGCGGCTGGCGGCCCGGGTGGTGATCGACGAGAGAGGAGTCCTGTTCGATCTGAGTGGCTCCGATCCTCAGAGGGCGGCCCCCGTCAACTCCACCTACGCCATGACCTATTCGGCCTGCGCCTACGTCCTCAAGTGCCTGATCGATCCGGACGTGCCGGTCAACCACGGGTTCTACCGCCTGGTGCGACTGGCGGCCCCTGCCGCCACGGTAGTCCATGCCCGCCCTCCCGCCCCGGTGGTCGGGGGCTGGGAGACCCAGACGCGGTTGACCGATGTGATGTTCAAGGCCTTGGCGCCGGCCCTGCCCGAGCGGGTCCCGGCCGGAACCAAGGCCATGCAGTGCCAGGTGGGTTTCGGCGGCACCGACCCCAGAACGGGTGAGCTCTACGCCTTCTACGAGGCCATTGCGGGAGGATACGGCGGACGGGCTTGCCGCGACGGTCCCGATGCCGTGCAGGCCCACGGCCAGAACACCGAGAATGCGCCGGTCGAAGAGATCGAGATCAACTACCCGGTTCGGATCCTGCGCTACGAGCTGGTGGAGGAGTCGGAAGGGGCCGGAAGGCAGCGGGGCGGCCTGGGGCTGCGCCGCGATTACTGTTTTCACGATCATGCCGTCTCCTTTACCATCCTGGCCGATCGGGACCGGTGGGGGCCCTGGGGACTGTTCGGGGGCTTGCCCGGCCTCAAGGCCAGCTATGTTCTGAATCCACAGGGTGCGGCGACCCGGTTGGGCTCCAAGGTGACCCTCCAGCTCCAGCCTGGGGACGTGGTCAGCTACCGCACCTGCGGCGGGGGCGGTTACGGAGATCCTCGTCAACGGGACCCGCAAGCCGTGGCACGAGATGTGCGGGAGGGCAAGGTCGGACCGGAGCGGGCCCGACAGGTTTACCAGGTTGCTGTCGACCCGGTCACGCTCCGCATGGACGAGAAGCGCACCCGCGAGCTGCGCCGGGGGGAAGTTTGAAGTGTGAAGGATGAAGTGTGAAGTTTGAAGGGTGGAGGGTGGAGAGTGGTCAGGGGAGGGTGCCCGGAGCAGACAAGCGCCTGATGACCCGGTTGTTCTTTCTCAAGGACCGTGCCGAGACCCACAAGACACTTGACTGATCGATTCCAGTCCTATTTAAAGGACTGCGCCGAGACCGGCAAGAGGCCTTGCGTGTCGATCGAATAGCTCTTCAAACTACATCCTTCAAACTTCAAACTTCACACTTCATTCTTCACCCAGACGCGCCGCCGTCCCATTTGACGGGGCGGCTCATAAGGGGCGAAACAGCGGTTGTTACAGGAAGGGGGTCCAGTGGCCTACCGGCTGGGAATCGACATCGGCGGTACCTTTACCGACGCCACCCTGATCAACGAAGCCACCGGCGAAATTCGGATCGGCAAGGTCCCCTCCACGCCCAGGGACCACTCGCAGGCTCTGCTGGAAGCCGCTCACCGAATTCTGAGCGAAAACGGCGTCGACCCCGGCCAGGTGACCTACCTGGTGCACGGGACCACCGTGGCCACCAACGCCATCATTGAGGGCACCATCGCCCGCACCGGCTTCGTCACCACCGAGGGTTTTCGAGACCTGTTGGAGATCGCCCGTCAAATTCGGCCCAGCCTCTACGACCTCCAGTTCGAAAAACCCAGGCCGCTGGTGCCCCGTTACCTCTGTTTCGGGGTCCCGGAGCGCCTGGATGCCCGGGGGCAGGTGTTGACGCCCCTGGATGAATCGGCCGTGGTCCGGGTGGCCGCCCGCCTGGCGGAGGAAGGGGTGGAATCGATCGCCGTCTGCCTGCTTCACGCCTATGCCAACCCGGAACACGAGCAGCGGGTGGGGCGGATTCTGAGGCAGGCCCTGCCGCGGGTTCCTCTCTCCCTGTCCAGCGAGGTGGCTCCCGAGTTCCGCGAATACTTCCGGGCCAGCACAACCGTCATCAATGCCGCCATTCAGCCGGTGGTCGCCCGTTACCTGCAGCGCATCGAAAGTCAACTGCGCAAGGAAGGGGTGGAGGCCGAACTGCTCCTGATGCAGAGCAGCGGCGGGGTTTTCACATTCGCCGAAGGACGCCGCAGGCCCGTATTCATGGTGGAGTCCGGGCCTGCCGCCGGAGTCATATCGGCAGCCTACCTGGGAAAGGAGCTGAGCTTTTCCGACCTCATCTCCTTCGACATGGGGGGCACCACTGCCAAGGTGGGACTGGTCCGTGACGGGACTCCCAGGATCACCAAGGACTACGAGGTGGGCTCCTCGGCTCAGGCCGGAACCGGCGCCCAGCGGGGGGCCGGCTATCCCATTCGCACCCCGGTGATCGATCTGGTGGAGATTGGAGCCGGTGGCGGGTCCATCGCCTGGGTGGATTCGGGTGAAATCCTTCGGGTGGGTCCCCGAAGCGCCGGAGCCGAGCCCGGTCCCGTCTGTTACGGGCAGGGGGGCAGCGAGCCTACCGTAACCGATGCCAACCTGGTTCTGGGACGCCTGCAGCCGGACCACTTCCTGGGAGGCAGGCTCACCCTGGACGTGGAGGCGGCGCGCCGGGCCATCCGCGAAAGATGCGCCGATGCCCTGGGAATGGGAGTGGTGGAGGCCGCTCACGGGATCGTGGAAATCGCCAATGCAGCCATGGTGAACGCCCTGCGGCTGGTTTCGGTTCAGCGGGGCTATGACCCCCGGCGGTTTGCCCTGGTGGCCTTCGGCGGGGCCGGTCCGGTGCATGCCAACCGGCTGGCCGCCGAGATGGAGATGCCCACCACCATCATTCCCCCGAGTCCCGGTACCACATCGGCGCTGGGGTTGCTGGTCACCGACCTCAAGCACGAGTTTACGACCACTCTGATCCAGCGATTGGACCAGCTCGACCTTGCCGCTGTGGAAGGGACCTATCGCAGGCTGGAAGCTCAGGGGAAAGAGACGCTCGACAGGGAAGGGGTGCCGTCGCGGGACATCGGTTGCCTGTGGCAGGCGGACCTGCGCTACGTGGGACAGAGTTACGAACTGAGCGTTCCATGGGCGGGGAACCGCGTCGATGCCTCCACGGTTCAGCAGGCGGCCGAGCAATTTCACCGCGAGCACGACCGGGCCAATGGATTCAGCGCGCCGGAGGAGCCGGTCGAACTGGTCAACCTTCGGCTGGTGGCCGTCGGCCGCATCCGAAAGCCCGGACTGCGGCAACGGAAAGCCGCCGGTCGAGATCTCTCCTCGGCCCTCAAGGCCAACACCTCGGTCTATTTTGCCGAAAGCGGCAGCTATGTCCCCTGTCCCCTCTACGACCGCTACCGGTTGGAGCCCGGACACCGGATCGAGGGGCCTGCCGTAGTGGTGGAGCTGGACTCGACCACGGTCATCCATCCGGGTTGCCTGGCAGAGGTGGACAGCCACGACAACCTGATTCTGCGAATCCGGGCGCCCCGCTGATGAAATCTCCCCATCCATACCAGGTGGCCATATTCAAGGATCTGATGATCCCCATGCGGGACGGGGTGCGCCTGGCAGCCGACATCTACCGGCCGGCCCGCGCGGGAGCGGTGCTGCCGGGCCCCTTTCCGGCTCTGCTGGTGCGCACTTCCTACGACAAGCAGGCGGAATGGCTCATCGACGAGGTGGCTGACTGCTTCACCCCGAGAGGGTTCGTGCTGGTGCTGCAGGACCTGCGCGGCCGGCACCGTTCCGAGGGAACGGGCCAGTATTTCCACACCGTCAACGAAACGGCCGGAACCGACGGATTCGACACGGTGGAGTGGATTGCAGCCCAGCCCTGGTCGAACGGCCGGGTGGGCGCCATGGGCAGCTCCCACCTGGCCCTGGTCCAGACCCACATGGCCCTCTACCGCCCACCCCACCTTGCGGCCATCTGGCCCGACGTCAGCCCCACCAACAGCTATGCCCACCAGGTGCGCTGGGGTGGAGCCATGCAACTCCACATGTTCGGGGCTCTGTTCCTGCATGCCTATGACGCCCAGGAAATCCGGGACGACCCGGCAGCCCGGAAGCGAGTGTTGCGGGGTATGGAGCGGATGGGGGACTGGGTCCGCCGGACACCGTTCCAGCCGGGCAGCACTCCCCTGGCGGCAGTCCCCAACCTGGAAAAGACCCTGTTGGACTACTATCGCCGGGGGGCTTACGATGAGTTCTGGCGACTCGAAAGCAACGATTTCGAGCCACACTTCCAGCGCCACGCCGACATCCCGGGCACCTACAGCGGGGGCTGGTACGATCCCTTCGCCATCGCCACCACCCGCTACTATGCGGCCATGGCCCGGCAGAACCGGTCGCCGCAGCGGCTGGTCATGGGGCCCTGGACTCACGGGGGAATGCGCGCCGGATATTCCTTTGCGGGAGACGTCGATTTCGGCTCCGAGGCCTCCTGGGGACGCGACCGCTATAACCGTGAACGGCTCTCCTGGTTCGAAGGCTGGCTGAAGGACCCGCCTCCCCGGCCGGACCCGAGTCCCCCGGTGCGCCTCTTCAGAATGGGCGGTGGCAGCGGCCGAAAGACCGAAGAGGGGAGGTTGAGCCATGGAGGGGAGTGGCGCTTGGAAAACGAGTGGCCCTTGGCCCGCACGCGCTACCGCGCCTTTTTCCTGCGCAGCGGTGGAGGGCTGAGTCCCTCCACGCCCCCTCCAGGCGAGGCGCCCGCCGGCTTCGCCTTCGATCCCTCCCATCCCGTGCCCACCATTGCCGGGGCCATGACAAGCATCTTCGAGCTGGCTCCACTGGGCGAGCTGGCGCAGTCTCCCTGGTCCGGGTTCATCCCCGCGCGAGCCCGGATGCGCAGCCTGGTAACCGAAGGGGCCGCCGACCAGAAAGAGCAACCAGGGCTGTTCGCCTGCCGTCCTCCCTTTCCTCGACTGTCGCAGCGGCCGGACGTGCTGGTGTTTCAGACACCTCCGCTGCAGGAGGACGTCGAGTTGACAGGGCACATCACCGCCAGGCTCTGGATTTCCTCCACTGCTCCGGATACCGACTTTACCGTCAAGCTCCTGGAGGTCTATCCTCCCAATCCGGACTATCCGGAGGGCTACGATCTGAACCTGGTGGACGGAATCCTCCGAGTGCGTTACCGCAATGGTTTCGAGAAGGAAGAGCCCATGCGGCCCGGCCAGGTCTATGCCATCGAGATCGACCTGCCGCCGACCAGCAACTGCTTCAAGGCCGGCCATCGGATTCGGGTGGACGTTTCCAGCAGCAATTTCCCTCGCTTCGACGTCAACCCCAACACCGGCGAGCCCACGGGAAGGCACACCCGCTCGCAGGTTGCCCACAACACGGTCTACCTGGACGCCGGCCGGCCCTCGCACCTCATTCTGCCCTTTGTCCCCGGGAGACAGACCCGATGAACCCACTCCATCTACAAACACCACTGTGGGAGTCCCGGCCCCTCAGCGCACTGCTGGGCGCCCGGGTCTGGCTCAAGCTGGAGGCCTTTCAGCCCACCGGCTCCTTCAAGATCCGAGGTGTGGGCCATGCCTGCCAGTCTGCCCTGTCGGAGGGGTCCCGGGCCCTGGTGGCCTCATCCGGAGGCAACGCCGGCTATGCCGTGGCCTACGCCGGCCGCCGGCTCGGCCTGCCGGTCACGGTGGTGGTTCCCGAGACGACCTCGAGCCTCATGCTGGAACGGCTCCGCGGCGAAGGAGCCGCCGTCATCCAGCAGGGCGCCGCCTGGGACGACTCTCACGCGGTGGCCCTGGATCTGGCGCAGCGTCGGGAGGCGGCATACATCCACCCCTTCGACGATTCCAGGATCTGGGCCGGCCATGCCAGCCTGGTGCGGGAAGTCGGGGAGGCCGGGGTGAAGCCGGACCTGGTGGTGCTGGCGGTTGGCGGCGGCGGGTTGCTGTGCGGCGTGCTGGAGGGAATGCACCAGGCAGGCTGGCAGGAGGTGCCGGTCTGCGCGGTGGAGACCGAGGGGGCCGACTCGTATTCGCGGTCGGTCGAGGCCGGTCGGCTGGTGACGCTTCCGGGCATCGCTTCGCTGGCCACCTCCCTGGGAGCACGCCAGGTCGCTCCCCGGGCGCTGGCCTGGACAGAATCTCATCGGGTCGTTCCCTGGGTGGTGACGGATCGCGCCGCCGTCGGGGCGGTGCTGCGCTTTGCCGATGACCACCGGCTGCTGGTGGAGCCGGCCTGCGGGGCCGCCCTGGCGGGTGTCTACGACCGGGCGGAACCGCTGCTGGGAGCGGAGACCGTTTTGGTGGTGGTGTGCGGTGGGGCCGGAGTCACCCGGCAGCTCCTGGCAAAGTGGTGTCGCGGATTGGGTCTGGATTGAGACTAGTGAAGTGTGAAGTTTGAAGGGTGAAGGATGAAGTTTGAAGGGTGGTTGGCCGAGGGTATCGGGAACGGGCAAGCGCGTGATGAACTGCCTGCGCTTGTCTGATACAAAAAAGAGTTATCCACGTAGGGACACGAAGAAAAACTGAAAGGAATCTTTCCCTATTCGTGTCCATTTGTGGTTCGTCTTCAAAAGAGATCGACAGTTTCTTCCTCGAATGATCCGCCCGGCAGGGCGGGGGCGTCACTTATCTGTAAGGACTGCGCCGAAACCGACAAGATGCTTTGCGTGTCGATCAAACAGCTTTTCAAACTTCAAACTTCAAACTTCACACTTCACACTTCACACTTCACACTTCAAACTTCAAACTTCCCACTTCACCCAAGCGCCGCCGTCCCATGCGACCGGGCGGCTCATACGGGGGCGAAACAGGGGTGTTCCAGACAAGGAGGTTCCATGCAACGTCGCACTTTCCTGAAACAGGTTTCCGGTACCGGGCTGGCGACGGGGTCCCTGTTGTCGGGCAGCCTTGGGGCTGCCGGTCGCCGGGGGAGCATGCAGGATCTCGCAGAGATCGGCATGGTGGTGGCGCACGGCAGTCACGCCCAGGCCGTCTGGGCCGACACCATGAACCCGGCTCCCGGCCGGATGCGGACCACCGGCATGGTCATCACCAAGGTCTGGAGCTTTCGGCCCGATTTTGCCGCTCGTTTCGCGGAAAGCTTCCCGGGAGTCGAGACCGTCAAGAACCTCGAGGATATGGTCGGCACGGTGGATGGGGTCTACATCGATGCCATGCCTGCGGTCTCGCTGTACCACCTGCTGGCCCGTCCCTTTCTGTTGGCCGGAATGCCGACTTTCGTCAACCGCCCCTTTTCGACTTCCATCGAGAAAGCCAGGCTGATCATCGAGGCGGCTCGCCAGGGGCAAGCGCCGCTGATGAGCAATTCCACCTGGGAATTCGCCGAGAGTGTCGGGGACTTGCAGGACAAGGCCTCCCGGATGCCGCGAATCCTGGGCTACTCGGCTCACAATTCGATGAGCGATTACTACACCCACGGCATCCACGGGATCTACTACATCGCCGCCGTGTTGCGGGAGGAACGGAAAAAGGGCCGGGGGAAGTGTCTTCAGGCCTCCTATCTGACGCCCGACTGGCGGAGACCGCCCGGGGCGCTGAGTTTCGTCCACGAGGACCGGGACGGCGGGTTCTTCTATGGTCAGCTCCACTTGCAGTCGGACATGGACGGCCAGGCCTACCTGCGGCTGTTCGGGGATCGTTCCGGAGACTTCGAGGGCAAGATTCCGGCCAGTCCCGGGTGGTTTCGCTACAACACCTGGAATGCCATGCAACTGGTCATTCAGGAGATGATTCTGAAACGGACCCCGCCCGAGCAGGGCGATGACCTGCTGGAGAAGGCCTCCATGTTCCTGATGGGTTTCAAATCCGCCCTGGATGGTCAGGGGGCTCCCGTGAGCCGCCAGGAAGTGGAGGGTTGGGAGATCCCGCCCCCCTCGCTTTCTCTCAAGGAGGGAGGACATCCGTCCGACAGCGCCTTCCAGGAACCCTACACCGCAGACGAGCTCAAGAGCCTGGAGCGCTACCTTTCCTGAACGGGGGAGCGAGAGTTCACCCCGGACCGACCTGGCCTGAAGGCCGAGGAGGATTTGCGATGCCCTGGAAAGAGATGTCCGCGCTGGACCAACGCATCCGGTTTGTCCGGGACTACTTGAGCGGTGACTACACCAAGAAAGCCCTCTGTCGGCACTACGGCATCAGCCGGCCCACCGGCGACAAGTGGATCGAGCGCTATCGCCTGTACGGACTGGGGGGACTCTATGAGCGCTCGCGAAGACCCCACCGGCTCCGCCAACGCCATCGATCTTCGCCTGGCGGCTAGGCTTCTGCACCTCTCCCTCAAGGTCAGGTAATCGCAGGGCCTGCACAGGAGTTCTGGATGCAAGGCGGCGGGTATTGGTTCCCCCCTCCCCGCAGTCGAACCGGTGGGGGGCAAACTCCGCGCCCCGTAAGCGAATATCGGTGGAAGGCGCCGTGGACGAGTCCGCCGCTCGTAGAGGGGCGTTAATCTATCGGAATCGGAATGACAGTCAAATTCGACCCCCACCGGCGCACCCTGACCTTGAGCGTGGGCGATCTCTGCTCCGAACCCGCCAACTCCGGAAGCCTCAACCTGGTGCCCTTGAGGGATCTGCGCGGCGAACTGGGCAGGGAAGTCCATCAGGAGTATCAGTCCGCCCAGTCCCGCGCGTTCCCCGGGTACCAAACCGAGGTGTCTCTGGGTTACGAGTTCGAAGTCGACGGTTGCGGGGTGGCGATTCAAGGTCGACTGGACGGCGTCTATCCCGAGCGGGGGGGCTGGGTGGTGGAGGAGGTCAAGTCGAGGATGGGTCCGGTGCAAGCCGGGGAGGAATCGCCGGTGGTCCCGGCCCATTTGCTGCAGTTGAAAATCTACGTGCACCTCTGGATGAAGGCTCATGCAAACGATGAAGTTCGCGGCCGGCTGGTTGTCATCAGTTGCAGCGACCGGAGCAGCCACTGCGTGGAAGTCGAGTCGGACTCGCCGGCCATGGACCGATTTCTGGAAAGCCGGATCCGTGAGATTCTGGCTCAACTGCAGCGAAGCGCCCGGCGGGAAGAGGAGGCGCGGGGCCTGCCGCCCTTGCGCTTCCCCTATCCGCGCATGCGGGAAGGTCAGGCAGGTCTGACGGAAGCCATCGAGGAGGCGCTCCAATCCAGCCGGCCCCTGCTGGTTTCCGCCCCGACAGGGATCGGCAAGAC
>JAPPDF010000064.1 GCA_028875575.1 Acidobacteriota bacterium | reverse complement strand
AATCACTCCCCCCTTGAGGGGGAGTCGCAGAAGCCGAGCCGCAGGCGAAGGCTGATGCGGAGGGGGGCATTCGCGACGCTGCAAAGTAGCGCCGAATGGCGAAGGCGGATGCGGTGGGGGAGGCAAGGCTCGGCTCCGGCCCGGGCCGTCCGGGACGCTCTTCGATGGGGCGTCTCGATCAACGAACCTGCCGGCATTTTGATTGACACTGAGGTTGCGGCTTTGCTATAGTCTTGTGGTTTTGCGTCCGGGGCTGTGTGTCCGGGCTATCATATTGATAATGCGTGAATTCTGGGAGATTAGGAGTTGCCGACGTTTAATCAGCTGGTGAGGTTGGGTCGAACCAAGGCCAGAGACAAGACCAGCAGTCCAGCACTCCAGGGCTGTCCACAAAAGCGGGGTGTCTGCGTGCGGGTCTATACCTCGACTCCGAAGAAGCCGAACTCGGCCTTGCGCAAGGTGGCGCGAGTGCGGTTGACCAACGGCATCGAGGTCACGACTTACATTCCTGGCATTGGCCACAACCTCCAGGAGCATTCGATTGTGCTGATTCGCGGAGGCCGTGTGAAGGACCTGCCTGGAGTACGTTACCATGTCGTGCGCGGGACCCTGGACTCGGTCGGTGTTGAGAATCGCAAGCAAAGCCGGTCCAAGTACGGGGCCAAGCGGCCCAAGTAAGTCACCCCCGGTTTCGAATCCAACGGCTTAACCTGCGGCGTTGTTCGCAATGCCCGTCTCGGGAGCAGTAGTCATGCCACGCAAAGGACATGTACCGAAGCGTCAGATCATCCCCGACCCCGTATACAACAGTCCCCTTGTCTCCAAGTTCATCAATTGCATCATGTGGAAGGGGAAGAAGAGCACGGCTGAACATGTGTTTTACGGCGCCCTGGACATCATCAAGGAGAAGACCGGAGACGATCCCCTCAAGGTCTTCAAGAAGGCCGTGGACAACGTCAAGCCCGTTCTGGAGGTGAAGTCCAGGAGGGTAGGCGGCGCCAATTATCAGGTTCCCATCGAGGTGAACCAGTACCGCAGGGTTTCTTTGAGTATTCGCTGGTTGATTACCTACACCCGCATGCGCAAAGAGAAGTCGATGCAGGAGAAACTGGCTGCCGAGTTCATGGATGCTGCCAGCAACCGCGGCGCGGCCGTCAAGAGGCGCGAAGACGTGCATCGCATGGCAGAGGCCAACAAGGCTTTTGCCCACTATCGGTGGTAAATGAAATTTCGTTCACTGGCAGGATGGGTCGGGCGCCCGAGGCCAAAACCGCTGGAGGCCGCCCGCTTCCCCTCTTACCCGTGGCTGCCCGGCTGCTTATGTCACGTCAGATACCACTCGAGAAAATTCGAAACATCGGAATCATGGCCCACATCGATGCCGGCAAGACTACGGCCACCGAGAGGATCCTCTATTACACCGGCATCACCCACAAGATGGGAGAGGTCCATGATGGCACTGCCACCATGGATTGGATGGAGCAGGAACAGGAGCGGGGAATCACCATCACCTCGGCGGCGACCACCTGTTTCTGGAAGGACTTTCGGATCAATATCATCGACACTCCGGGTCACGTGGACTTCACCGCCGAGGTGGAGCGCAGCCTTCGCGTGCTGGATGGAGCCATCTGCCTGCTTGGCTCGGTGGAAGGGGTGGAGCCTCAGACCGAAACGGTGTGGCGGCAGGGCGACAAGTACGAAGTTCCGAGAATCGTCTTCGTCAACAAGATGGACCGGGTCGGCGCCGACTTTTTCGGCTGCGTCAGGATGGTCAAGGATCGATTGCTGGCAAAGCCTGTGGCGGTCCAGATCCCCCTGGGCAAGGAGGAGAATTTCGTCGGCGTTATCGACCTGATCAGCATGAAGGCCATCATCTACCGAGACGAGACCCTGGGAGCCGACCACGAAACGGCGGAGATTCCTCCGGAGATGGTTGCTCAGGCACAGGAGTATCGGGAACGGATGATCGAGACCGTCTGTGAGACCGATGACCCGCTGATGGAAAAATACCTTTCCGGAGAGTCCATCTCTGAGGGCGACCTGAAGGCAGCCCTGCGGCGGGGCACATTGAGCCTGGCGTTGGTTCCGGTGCTTTGCGGCGCAGCCTTCAAGAACAAGGGAGTGCAGCCCTTGCTGGATGCCGTGGTGGATTATCTGCCTTCACCCGCCGACCTGCCTCCGGTGGTGGGCACCGACCGGGAAGGTCGGGATGAGATCGTCCGCGAGTCCCGGGATCAGGAACCCTTTTCGGCCCTGGTCTTCAAGATCATGACCGATCCCTACGTGGGACAGCTGGCCTTTTTCCGGGTCTACTCGGGTGTCCTCAAGACAGGCTCCTATGTCTACAATTCGACCAAGGACAGAAGGGAACGCGTGGGCCGACTGCTGAAGATGCATGCCGACAAGCGTGAGGAGATCCAGCAGGTCTATGCCGGCGACATCGCAGCGGGCGTGGGTTTGAGAGAGGTGGCTACCGGCGATACCATCTGTGTGCAAGAGGCGCCGGTGATTCTGGAGTCCATGGAATTTCCGGTTCCAGTCATGGCCGTTGCCATTGAGCCCAAGACCAAGAATGACCAGGAGAAGTTGGGTATGGCGCTGGGGAAATTGGCGCAGGAAGATCCCACCTTCAAGGTGTCGACCGACCAGGATACGGGACAGACCATTATTTCGGGAATGGGAGAACTGCATCTGGAGATTCTGGTAGACCGAATGTTCCGGGAGTTTGGGGTATCCGCAAACGTGGGGAAGCCCCAGGTGTCCTATCGGGAAACCATCTGTCAGGGCGCCGAAGGGGAGGGGCGATTCGTTCGTCAGACCGGCGGCCGCGGTCAGTACGGCCACGTCAAGATTCGCGTGGAACCCAGGGCCGACACCGAGCGAGGATTTGAATTCATCAATGCCATCGTGGGGGGCGCCATTCCTCGGGAGTTCATTCCGGCCGTGGAGAAAGGCATTCGGGAGGCTACCGAGGCCGGGCCCTTGGCCGGCTACGAGGTTCAGGATATTGAAGTGACGCTGTATGACGGGTCCTTCCACGAGGTGGATTCCAGCGAAATCGCCTTCAAGATTGCCGGTTCCATGGCTTTGAAGGATGCGGTTTCGCGAGCCGCACCAGCGTTGCTCGAGCCCGTCATGCGGGTGGAAGTCGTCGTTCCCCGAGAGTTTATCGGGCCGGTCGGGGGTGATCTCAACGCTCGTCGGGGGCGCATCGA
This sequence comes from Acidobacteriota bacterium, assembly GCA_028875575.1. NCBI lineage: Bacteria > Pseudomonadati > Acidobacteriota > Acidobacteriota bacterium. The sequence continues at coordinate 301 of JAPPDF010000064.1, read as the reverse complement.
AACCATTGAAACACGCGTCGGCTCGCAGGTGGTCACTGCCCTGGTTCCGCTCTCGGAGATGTTCGGATATTCCACCGATTTGCGGTCCATGACTCAGGGACGAGCAACCTATTCCATGCATTTTCACCAATACACCCAGGCGCCCAAATCGGTAACCGAGCAGATCGTTGCCAGAATACAGGGCCGGAGTTGGGACAGGGCGGGGCGATAAGGGCCTCGGGAGATCAGGAGAAAGGAAAGAAAGGCGATGGCGAAGGAGAAATTCGATCGAAGCAAGCCGCACATCAACATCGGGACGATC
>JAPPDF010000063.1 GCA_028875575.1 Acidobacteriota bacterium | reverse complement strand
GCGCCGCCGGCAATCTCCACGACCGCCTCACATACGGCTACGTAACCGACTTCATCGATGTGTTCTACGGGAGCTATCATTGGCCGACCTTCAATCTGGCCGATTCCGCCATCACCATCGGAATCGGTCTGTTTCTGATTGAGATTCTGACCCAGGAACCCGACCCCGCGGGAAGTGGCCCATTGACGGAATCCTGAGAGGACCTCCATTGTTTCCCATACTGCTGGACTTCGGGTACTTTCCGCTCCACACCTATGGATTCCTGCTGGCATTGGCCTTTCTGACCGCGCTTTGGTTCACTGCCCGGGCCTCGGGACGGGAAGGCATCGACAAGGCGGCTGTCTACGATCTCGGGGTCTACATCGCAGTCTCTGCGCTGCTTGGAGCCAAACTTCTATTCCTGGTTACCGAATTTCGATACTATGCCGGCCATCCCGGCGACATTCTTTCTCTGGCTACCCTTCGTTCCGGAGGGGTCTACTACGGAGGGTTCATCCTGGCGGCCATCGCGGGCATCTGGATGAGTCGGCGAAAGGGACTACCGGTTTGGAAGGTGGCCGATCTCTGCGCTCCCGGCATTGCCTTGGGCCAGGCCATTGGAAGGCTCGGATGTTTCTCGGCGGGGTGCTGCCACGGCAAGCCCACCACCCAACCCTGGGGAATCGTCTTCAGCGATCCCTACAGCCACCAGGTGGTTGGGGTTCCGCTGGACGTTCCGCTGCACCCCGCTCAACTGTACCAGGCCGCCGCCAACCTGGCGCTGTTCGGCCTATTGTGGTTCAGCCTGAGCAGAAAGCGATTCGACGGCCAGGTGTTCATCTTCTATCTGGTGGGATACGCGGCCTCCCGCTTTGTGATCGAGTTCTTCCGAGGAGACGCCGGCCGTGGCTTCGTATTCGGCGGGGCGCTGTCCACCTCCCAGTTCATCGGTCTGCTTCTATTCCCCGCTGCTGCTGCTCTCTTTCTGCTGCTGAGGCAGCGGCCTCGCGCAGCATCGGATGGTTAACCCGCATTTCTCACCAGGTCGCTGAATGTACCTTAACGGGCCTTTTATATTCATCACTTTATCGGACCTGTTGTTACTTCTTGCAACTACACACGACGCTGGGCGCGCCCTGGCTTGTCCTTTCCTCCTCAGCGCGCACATGCTCGCTCGACCGTAGAAACCGCTACGCTCTTCGCTCACGAGCACGCGCTGAGGAGGAAATTACTGCGCCATGATCACGCCCCCTGGTGAGAAATGCGGGTTAACCCGCCTCCAGCCGGCGAGGCCAACCGAATGAGCCGCCCAATCCTTTCCAACCCGGAGCTGAAGCTTGTTCCCCGGCCCGGCGACCGCGGAATTCGCCTGGATCGATTCCTGCAGGATCATCTTCCCGACCGGAGCCGGGCCCGGATTCAAGCGCTGATTCAAGCCGGCCATGTCCGGATCGAAGGGAGTGCCTGCAAGGCCAGTTACCGGATCAAGGGCGGAGAGAACATTCGCATCCGTCTCGTTCCCCCCGGTCCCACCCGATTGGAGGCGGAACCCATCCCTCTGGAAATCGTCTACGAGGATGACGATCTGGCCGTGGTCAACAAGCGGGCCGGTATGGTTGTCCATCAGGGAGCCGGAGTACGGACCGGCACCCTGGTCAACGCCCTGCTCCACCGGTTTCGCTCACTTTCCGAGGCGGGAGGCGGAGAGCGGCCCGGCATCGTGCACCGTCTCGACAAGCAGACCTCGGGGTTAATGGTCATCGCCAGGAACGATTTCAGCCATCACCGGCTGGCTCGGCAGTTCCAGACACGGCAGGTGACCAAGAAATACGTCGCCCTGGTTCACGGCGTGGTTCAAAGGGAAACGGGCGAGATCCGGAGCGCCATCGGCCGGGACCGGATCCGACGCATCCGGATGACTACCCGGACCCGGCAGGCACGGCAAGCCCACACCGCCTATCGGGTCCTGGAGAGGCTTCCCAAGCTCACCCTTCTGGAATTGAATCTCAAGACCGGCCGGACTCACCAAATCCGGGTCCATCTCAGCTCGGAAAAGCACCCCGTGGTCGGGGACACCCTCTATGGAGCCCCTTCCCGTGTTCTCGCCGGCGAACCGGAACGCCCCCTGCCGCGGCTGGGACGTAACTTCCTGCACGCAGCCAACCTGGGATTCCACCACCCCCGGCACCTGACCCCCCTGGCGTTTTCCTCCCCGCTGCCCGAGGAACTGCAAGGCTTCCTGGAGCTTCTGCGGGAGGAGTAGAACGGATTTGCCCACCATCGCATCAGCCTTCGTTTGAGGGGTCGGGGACTGGCCCCCCCACCGCATCAGCCTTCGCCATCCGGCTCGGCTTCTGCGACTCCCCCTCCAGGGGGGAGTGATAGAGTTCTACTGGAAGCCTTTTGCTGGCCTCAATCACTCCCCCCTGGAGGGGGAGTCGGTGAGACGGTACAGACCGCATTCATCCTTTACATCATAAACCGCAAACATGGTTTACACGCTGATAGGGTATCGATCGAGGAGGATAGAGC
>JAPPDF010000062.1 GCA_028875575.1 Acidobacteriota bacterium | reverse complement strand
GGGAGTGAAGCCGGGAGTGCTCCTTCGGTCGGGCTCCGCCCTCCCTGCGGAGCACTCCCGCTCGTTGCCCATCCACCCTCTGGGAGATATGCTTAGCCACACATAAAGAAGACTGGCCGTGTAAACCATGTATGCGGTTTATTGTGTAAACCATGAATGGATTGCACACTTGAGGCCAGCACAAGGCTTCCGGTAGAACTCTATCACTCCCCCCTTGAGGGGGAGTCGGTGAGACAAGGGCTCCGCCCGCAGTCGAGCCGGTGGGGGGGGCCAGACTCCGAGGTTCGTTAGAGGCCCCTGTTTCTCCCTGTGTGATCCGGCCCGTCGTCGGGGACGGGGGCGGCTAATCTGGGACTCGGCCGGTCTTCAGCCAGCCTTCCAGTGCCTGTTATTCCAGTGGGATCGGAAAGGTGAGGGTGCCGTCGTTGGAGTTGTTGTCCACGCTCACCACGTACAAGTAGGCTTCTCGGGGGATTGACCAACTGATGAAACCATCCTCCACCCGGGCCGAGACGGACATCTGAGAATAGCCCTTGGCCGGAAGACGGAACCTGATGACCTGCACGGGGTCGGCGCCTCTCTCCTTGGAATGGACTCGGGCAGTTACAGTCTGGCTCCGGCTCGAACTGTTGAACACCCCGATGTTGGTCCGCTTGTCGTCGTTCACGTTGACACCCAGGCTTATGGCCGATCCGGTATAGATAAGCGGCGGGGTGGGCTGGTTGAGAACAACGGTGGTGTTCCTGCCGCTGGAAGTTTCGATGAAGACCTCGACCGAAGCGACCTGAAAGGGCTTCTCGGCCGTGAACTCGACCGCTCCCGCCCCACGGTATTCGAAGAGGGAATCCAGAAAATCGTTCCAGGAGTGATAGGTAACGGCTTTGAGCGAGATCGTTTCCTCCTTCACCAGGCCCCGTGATCCGTAGAGCCTGGCTGTGATCTCGATGTCGTCCTCGCCGAGGTTCGCCAGGGTGAGGTTGGTCTTGAATATGCCCCCGAACCTGCCGGGAACGTTGGCGGTGGTGGGAATCACCCAGCGGCGGGACATGAGGGGAATGAGCCCCTCATCCACGGGAATCGGAGGCGTCGTGGCTGAGGCCGTCCTCGACCAGTCAGAAACCTCCCCATCCCGATCATAGGCATACATCCGATAACCGTAGGAACGCTCCGGCTCCACGCTGCCGTCCACGAACTCCCTGCGGGTCCTCGAGAGCCATACCAGCAACTCCCAGCTCCCGCCCTGGTCTTGCCTATCGATGCGAAACCCACTCGCGATCACGCCGTTGTCGTCCCTCCAGTTGAGACGGATGCGATTGGGTCCCAAGGGCGTGGCGGTGAGCTGGTAGGGAACCTGGAGCGGCTCCTGGATTGCAACCGACTCAAAGAGGGCGGTCACGTTTCGTGCGGAGCTTACCCGGACGGTGCAGCGGTTGCCGGACACGGAATCGCACCCCCGCCAGCTTTCGAACCCAAAGCCCGAGTTGGGACTCGCCGTTAAAGTCAGACTCGTCCCGGAAGTATAGGTGAACCGCGGCTGGGACTCCAGGACGCCCGCGGCTGCATCGACCTGGATGCGGGGTCTTGTGATGTTGTTTCGCGAGTCGGTGATCGATACGCCCGTGCTCTTCAGGGCGGAGAGCACCTCCTCCACCGAGGCATTGGGCGCCTTGGACTTGAGCACGGCCCAGGCTCCGGCGACGTGGGGAGCCGCTAGAGACGTTCCTAACGCCGTGGCGAAGTAGTTTTCAGGATACGACGATGTGATCCACCGGCCCGGCGCCAGCAAATCCAGCTCCGCGGAACTGTTGGAGAAGTCGGAGACCTCGTCCCGTTTTGTCTCCGAGCCGTCGCGACCGGGACTGCCATCGTCGGTCGATCCAGCGCTCACAACATTGGAGATGCAGGCAGGGGAATTGATACCCGTGGAGGATTCTTCGTTTCCGGAAGATGAGATAGCGACAATATCGACGGCGCGTAGCTTATCGACAATTGCTTTATAGGCTGGAGCAAAATCGTCGCAAACAGCGGGAAAGGTGTCCACGGTGCCTAAGCTCAGGTTGACAGCCGCAACATCGAAACGGTCACTCAATTCGAGGATTCGTTCCAAGCCGGAGATCTGATCGGTCCAGCTCGATCTCAAGCAGGGTTCGGCCGATTCCTCTTCTTCCTCTTCTTCCTCTTCTTCTTCCCGGCAATCGTCAGCCCCGTACTTCGAGAAAACCTGTATCGAGATGAGCTTGGCGTCTCTGGCCACGCCTGAGAAATCCGGCCCTCTACCCGCGGCGATCCCGGCAACGTGCGTCCCATGAAAGCAGCCGGGCAACTCGGGGTCCGAACAGGGCATACCAGAGCCCGGACGGGTGGACTGGGAAACGCCTCCAGGACAGAGTGAGTCTCCATCACCCGAGCCCGAGTAGCAGGCCTCCGACACGACCTTCCCCGCCAGAAAGCGATGGTCCCTGTCCACCCCGGTATCCAGGATGGCGATGGTCTGGCCCGAGCCGCTGAATCCCTGGCTCCAGGCCCGAGGCGCTCCCACCAGGGGAACGCTTTCCTCCAGCTTCGGCTTAAGCAGCTTGTCCTCTTCGATGCTGACCACCTCCGGATCCGAGGCCAGAGCCTCCAGTGCGCCCGCATCCACTTCCATGGCCAGGTAGGGTATGTACTTGAACTTCTTGACGGACGAGAGGCTGTAGCCGCTCATTCGGACCAAGAGGGCCTGCTGGGCTCGGTCGACCCGGCTCACCATGTCCGCCCGCGCCTCTGCGTCCTTGAAGTTGCTTGCCGCCGAGGCTTCGGAGCCTCCTTCAGCTCGCAACCCGACGATGACTCTCACCCGGCCCTCAGCCTGAGCCTTGGCGGTCAACGCCGCCAAGGCCCTGACCCTTTGAGCGCTTGCGGTGGGTTTGACTGCTACGACGGGCTCGTCCGAAGGCGGTGTGAAAGCAGCCTCGCCCAAGGTGAGGCTGCTGAGCCTGTTGGTTGTGGCGGTGCAAGTCGACGTCCGGCTCGGGGTGATGGTACCTGCCCCCTGCGGGACTACCTCGGTTGTGACGGGAAAGCAACCGGAAATTGAACCTTGCCGGACCGTAATGGTTCTGCTGTACTCGTTGTCCCGTTCGTTGCTCTCCGCAACCGAGTCTTCGGTATCGACAACGATCTTGAGGGTGTGTGTGCCGGCGCTCAATCGTCCGATCCAATAGTCGGACCACGATACGAAATAGTTACTCATAAGGGGGGAATCAGAAGACCTTTCATTTTCAAATGTCCGAGCCAGCCGTCCGTTGACAAAGAGCTCCATACGAAAGGTCTCGGTCACCGAAGCAGCTCCGGCGTTGAGCACGGCAAAGTCAACGAACAGATCATCGGTGTCCCTCAGTGGCGAGCTGTCGCTGTGAGTGTCCTTCCCATTGGAGACCACGATCCTGACCGACCAATCCCGTGGCTGGTGCGGTCTGAGATTGGGCAGGCTGCCCTGGGCGGCATGGAAGTCCGGGAAAAAGCTCAGGGCGGAATTCACAGCGGCAATCCAGATCGCGATTCCACGGATTCTCTTGGCACCCCGCATTGTTTTAATGGGTCGATAGATCATTTGGATACTCTTCCGGATAGTCCATTCCGGACGCTCGCCAGTATCCAGCCTTCCCAAGATTCCGACCTCAGCCTCAACTGTCTCCATTCACAATGTAGTACACTAACCCGCTTCATCTCGGTCGCCGGGTAAACCGCCTCAACAGGCCTGAAGGGTGATGGCGGCGCCGTATAGCACCACTCGGCTAGGGTCTGACGGCTATGCCCGCAGCCTGGCGCAAGTTGCTGTTGACGGCGATTCCGCGACTTCCAGCGGCGGCATCCCGCGGTAGTCCCGAGTCGAAGGGAGTCAGACTTCCGGAACGGAGCCTCCACGGACAGGATCAGTCTCGGGAACCCAACATACACTCCAAGAGCGCCCTGCCACACAGGGTTCCCCAGTGCGAATTGCCACCCACGGTAAATCCGCTCTCCAGAATGGCTTTGGTACCCCCATGGGATCGAGGACACATGCACGAACATGCTCCCCTGCGCGATAGACGCTCGAACAACCGAAAGGCGATGGTGTTCCCTCCGACATCGAACACTTTGTTTCACGGAATTTCTCGCAGAATTGTCGGAATCGCAGCCACTTTGCTTGTTCCGCTGGCCAGTGCAGCTGCGCAAGGGGTTTGCGATCGCACGCCGCAGGTTCGGGACCGTTTGGTCCATGCCACCGGGGTATCAGGTTGCGCAGAAGTCACCACGAGACATTTGGCCGATGTGACAGTTCTCTCTCTCCGAGGATCTGGTGCCACCATGCTGCAAGACGGGGACTTTAGTGGGCTAATTTCCCTGGAAGAGCTGAGCCTGCGTGCAAATAGGCTGAGCACATTGCCCAAGGACATCTTTCGCGGCCTCAGCTCTCTACAACTCCTTATTCTAGGTCAAAACATCCTGAACTCATTGCCGGCAGAAGTGTTCCGCGGACTGGACTCGCTGCAAGGACTCTACATGTCCGTCAATCAGCTCAGCAGCCTGCCCCCGGAGATCTTCGACGGTCTCAATTCCCTGCAAGAGCTTCACCTGGACAGGAATAAACTCGATTCATTGCCCGAGAACATCTTTAACGGCCTCAACTCCCTTCAAATGCTCAACATATACCAAAACAACCTGAGCTCATTGCCTGAAAGAGTCTTTCGGGGGCTCGGCTCTCTGGAACACGCAAATCTAAGCTACAACACCCTGAGCTCATTGCCGGCAGAAGTGTTCCGCGGACTGGATTCGCTGCAAGGGATCTACTTGTCCGGAAATCAGCTTGGCAGTCTTCCCGAGGAGATTTTCGCCGGGCTGAGCAATCTCATATCGCTGCAACTGAGTCAAAATCGCCTGGCTACCTTGTCCGCAGGCATCTTTGACGGACTGGGTTCCGTGCAGCATCTCACCTTGTTCCTCAATCAACTGAACACCTTACCCAACGGAACCTTTAGAGGGCTGAGTTCCCTTGAAGAGCTGTACCTCAACGAGAATCGGCTGACCCACTTGCCGGAGGGGGTCTTTCGCGAATTGGGCAAGCTTGAAGTGCTATGGTTGTCTGACAACAATCTCACGACCTTGCCAAGGGGTATCTTCAACGGCCTGAACAGTCTGGTGACCCTGGTTCTGGGAGACGGCGAATGGCCTCCCGGGATGCTCGACGAGGTGCTCGACACGTTGGGGGGGCCATACACTTCATTTGGGGGGTCATCACCTCGCGAAGGAAGGTTGGACCTGGGCTTCACGTCTTGGCTCGCCTTTGCTGCAACATGGCAGACTGCCTCACAAGGAGACACCGTCAAGGCAGAGGCCACCCTGAGCCGGGTCTTGCCGATGGCCGTCCGAGTCCCCTTTGCCATCAGCGGCAGCGTCACGTCTGACGACTACAAGGATCTTTCACCGGCCCCTTCCGACGGACTGCTGTTTTTAGCTGGAGAAACAAGCAAGGAAATCAGCGTGACGTTCGTGGAGACCGACGCCGCACAGGATAAGGACATGACTCTGATCCTGGGCGGGCGTTCCCAGGTCGGGTTTCGACGATCCGACGGCACGGGCCCTGATGCCCCTCACCTGCATGCAGGCAGCTTTCTTGCCGTTTCCTCCGACAGTTCCCATTTCATAAATGTCACTTCTCCCATCCTGGACACCAACATCTGCGATCGCACGCCCCAGGTTCGGGACGAGCTAATGGAACTCACCGGGGCATCGATGTGCGAGCAAGTCACCAGGAGATCCATGGCCAACAACCGCATTGGGCGTTTGGAGTTGGGATCGTCAGGCATTACGACGCTTCGGGAGGGTGACTTCGACTGGCTGAGTAATCTAATACACCTTCAACTGCACTCCAATCACTTGACCACCTTGCCCAAGGGAGTCTTTCGCGGGCTGGAGAGGGTTACCAGGATCGACTTGCAGCACAACGACCTGACCAACCTGCCCGCAGGAGTCTTTGATGGGCTGAGTTCCCTGCAAATTCTCTACCTTAACTCCAATCAGCTAAGCACCTTACCTACCGATATTTTTCGTGGACTGAGTTCCCTTTCAAATCTAACCGTCGGCGACAATCAACTGTCTACCTTACCCTTGGGAGTGTTTGGCGGACTGAGTTCCCTGCAAAGCCTGTCCCTCAGTCATAATCAACTGACAGGTCTTGCCGCAGGCATCTTTGACGGACTGAGTTCCCTGCAATCTCTCCGCCTGCATTCCAATCAACTGACCGCTTTGCCCGAGGCAGGCTTCGACACACTCAGCAACGTGACATTGTTGACGTTGAGCAACAATGCTCTGACCAACCTGCCCGAGGGTATCTTTCGCGGGCTCACCTCCCTGCAATGGCTGTACCTGAGTGACAATCAACTGACCGCCTTGACTGAGAAGGCCTTCAATGGATTGAGTTCTCTGAGACTCCTCCACTTGCACGCCAATCAGCTAGCCGATTTGCCCGAGGAAATTTTCCGCGAACTCGCTTCCCTGCGAAATCTCAGCTTGAACTCGAATGAGCTGACTTCCTTGCCTGCAGGTATCCTTAACGGGCTCGATTCCCTGACATGGTTGTACCTATCCGACAATAAGATCAGCACCCTGCCAGAGGAAGTCTTCGGCGGCCTGAGTAACCTCCAACTGATTACACTGGGTCACAACTCTCTAACTGCTTTAACCGCAAACGTATTCGGCGGACTGGACGAACTGGCTCATCTGGGATTGGAGGCCAACTACCTCCTGAGTAAATTGCCCCCGGGAGTTTTCGACGACGTGCTCGATACCTTGGGTGGTCCTTACGCGTCTCCTCGATACGCGCAAACCTTGCAGGGGGAACTTACTCTAGACACAGGGTTGAAGGCTTCGCTACATTTCGCTTCGACCTCACAGCAAGTCTCCCAAGGAAGCGCCGTCAGAGTAACGGCGGTCTTGAGCCGGCCCTTGCCAGTGGCCTTGCGTGTCCCCTACCACGTAGCCGGCAGCGCCGCGGCCGACGATTACAAGGACCTTTCGCCCTCCCCATCCGAGGGACTGCAGTTTCTGGCCGGCGAGACGCACAAGGAAATCGTCTTCTCGCTGTCGGAAAACAAATCCAGCCAAGGCAAGACGATTGCGCTGACTTTAGGCGACCTTTCTGAAATCGGGCTGCGCCGATCCGACGGCAGCGGTTCCGACGCTCCCTACCTCAAGACTGAAACTTTCACGGACCGTCCCCTCGAGGAAGCCACACACACGGTGACCATCACCGACTCCGGATCGGGAGGGAGCGATCCCGACGCGGCGGAGGACATCTTCATTCCAGTCATTCTGACCTCGGCCGGGCGTAACAACTCCTATTTCACTTCAGAGTTGACGCTGACCAACCGGGGACCTGAACCAGCGATCCTCAATTACACCTACACGACCCATCCTGGAGACAGGAGTTACTCCGCCACCGACATGCTCGGACCCCTGCAGCAGAAGATCGCACCCGACGCCATTGCCTATCTGAGGGAACTGGAAATTCCTATTCCCGAACGAGGCAGTCAGGTCGGGACGGTGAGAGTGGGTGTGACGGGTTCATCCGAAGTGTCCGCCGTGGTGCGGACGACCACGGAGGTGCCGGAAGGACGGGCAGGACTTGCATATCTGGGTATACCCGGACACGAGGGATTCCAGGACGAAGCGGTCTATCTGTGCTGTCTGCGGCAGAACCGGCAGGACCGCTCCAACGCGGCCATCCAGAATATGGGTGCCGAGGGCGAGATCACTTTGAGGACCACGGTGTTTTCCGGGAATGCGGCCGACAGGAGTGGCCGGGTGCTGGAGGACCAGACATTGGGGCCCGGAGAGTTTCACCAGTTCAACGCAGTGCTGGCTGATAAGGGCGATGCCACGTTCGGTGGCTACGTTAGAGTGGAACGGGTGAAGGGGGAGGCACCATTCTACGCCTACGGGGTCATAAACGACCAGGCCAACTCCGACGGTTCGTTCATCTTTCCAGTCAGTGAGAGTTCCCTGGCGGGCGCCATGGGACAGACCCTGCCGGTAGTGATAGAGGTGGGGCCCTTCATCAGCGAGTTGACGGTAACCAACTTTTCGGATCACCCAAAGTCCCTGAGATTCAGTGCCACCGACGATGCCATCGAGACGGCGGATGGCACAATCACCTTTGGCCTGACGCTTCTTCCGGGTCAGCAATACATCATTCCCAATCTGATGGACACGGCCCGCCAACAGTTTGACATCGACCTGCCGAGAGGTCTGGCCGTGCCCTTGTTTGCCACGGCCGATGACGGAGACATGAGCGGAATCGTGATCGGAGCCCGCACGGGATCGCCGGCAGATTCGAACGACCCCAGCAAGGGCCAGTACAGCGTCTTCTACACCGCCGTGCCCCAAGGCGGGGCGTTCACCGACAGCGCCTGGGTGGACGGATTGCAGCAGAATGAGGAGAATCGCAGCAACTTGGCCTTGGTCAACACCGGAGAGGTCGATAACAGCGAAAGCGTCTTCAGCCTGGAGATATACGACGGGGAGACCAGCCAGCTGGTAACGACCGTCAGCAACGCCGACACGACGGTCGCGGCCAGGCAATGGCATCAGATCAACGGCATCCTGCGCAATTATGCTCCAGGAACCACGCAGGGCTACGTTCGGATTCGCAAGGTCTCCGGTAATAATCCCTTCCTGGCCTACGGGGTAGTTAACGACGGCGGAGTTCCAAGGCAGAGGAGCGACGACGGGGCCTATATCCCGGCGAGGGAATAGAATCCAGCCTAAGGTGGTGACGATGGTCCAGAAGCCAGTGCTGTTTCTTTGCATGGGACTGTGGATCGTCGGGGGACCAGTGGAGATGTATGGACAGGGGGACCTCAGTGCTTACGCTATCTGGGGTTTCATAACGTTCCCTCGGACTGTCTCGGGCTGTCGAGGTGATGGGAGATCGTTTGTTGGGCCCGGGCAAGGAGCGAATCGAGTGGGCCGGCACACTGAACCATATGGATTCCGGTGAGGTTGCGGCGAGGATCATTTGGGAGTTTCCGCGGAGGGTCAGAATGGAAAAGCAGCTCGACCCCGAAGCCGACCGCAATGTGGAATTCACCGTCTACGACGGGGAGATCCTGCGCAAGTCTCACGGGTTGGTCAAGCCGGAGCAACCTGGCCTTGGTCATTCAGGAGAAATCGACAACAGCGACTGCGTGTTCAGCCTCGAAATCTACGACGGGGAGTCGGGCCGGTTGGTCGACACCGTGACCGGTAGACGCCTCGCGGCCGAAGCTTGGTACCAGATCAACGGCATCCTGGGCAACTATTCCCCCCGACACCACGCAGGGATTTGTCCGCATCAGGCGGATCTCCGCAAACAACCCCTTCCTGGCCCACGGGGTCGTCGACGACGGCGGCGCCCCGGGAGAGCGCAGCCGCGATGGAGCCTACTTGCCTGCTCGAAGATAGTTGGGCGCTGATGCCGGGCACGAACGCCAATGCGACAGACACGCTGTCTGCGATGCCCAAGCATGACGTCGGGCTCGGCATGCTCTCCTCGACCGTGAATCGGGCTCGGTCCCCTAGTCTACAGCGCATTTCCGAAAACAGGATAGATGACAACGGCTCGCACCTACCCGAAGCCACGTAGGGCGTTCCCGACGCCCACTCACACCGAACAAGAGGACTTGATGCTGTACCGTAAATATGGGAATATGGCTCTATGAAGACGACCATTGATCTCCCCGACGCTACCTTCCGGCAGGCCAAGGCTATCGCCGCCGCCCGCGGCATGACTTTGAAGGAGTTCTTCACCGAAGCTCTTAAGGAACGACTTCGGCGCTGCACCGTCGAGACCCGGAACGAAGGTGTCGAGCCTCCCTGGATGGCCGGATTCGGCAGGCTATCCGACCTTGCCGACGAGAACCGTCATGTCCTCCAATCAATAGAGGAAGAGTTCGAGCGGATCTCCCCTGAAGATCTCTACAAAGACCCGCGATGATCCTCGACACCAACGCCTTGTCCGCCTGGGCGCAGGGGAACTCCGGGGTCGAAGCGCCGCTACGCTCGGCTGAGCGGTTGGTGGTCCCCAGCGTCGTTCTCGGCGAGTACTACTTCGGCATCCGCCAATCGCGCCACCGGCTCCGCTATCAGAATTGGCTCTCCCGTTTCTTGCCGTTGACGGAAATCGCAACCATCACCTCGGCGACGGCAGATGCCTATGCCGATATTCGACTGGAATTGAAGCGGCTGGGGGCTCCGATACCGCCTAATGACGTCTGGATTGCCGCATTGGCCCGCCAGCACGGTCTGCCGCTGCTGAGCAACGACAGCCATTTCGACGCCGTCGACCGAATCCAGCGCATAGCCTTTTGAATCGGTCAGGGAGTGACCTGCTCCAGGATGGCGACGTCCCCGGGGTTCCAGGTCTGGGCGATGATGTAGAGCTTGCCGTCGATCCGGCGCACCACGGCGTCGTGGATGTGCTGGAAGGTTTCCAGTCCCAGCTCATCCTTGACCATCACCGTGGAGATCACCCGGTCCCCTTCCAGAATGTAGATGGGGGCTCCCTTGCTGCGGTCCGGGCCATACAGGCAACCCACCACCGCGTATTTCCCTACGTAGTCGATGTCGATGGGAAAGGAACCGACCGGCAGCTTCAGGGTGGACCGGTAGTGCCCGTAGCGGGTGAAGCGCTCCACTTTGGCGTTGGGTCGGTCCGAAACCGCCAGTTGTTGCTTGTCGGGAGTGAGGGTAATGCCGTGCCCCGTGCCGAACCGGCCGGGGCCGCTGCCCTTGCCGCCGAAAGCCAGGTCGTGCCAGGTGACCCGAAAGGGGTCGGTGCCCAGGACTCGGGCCGTCAGAACGTAGTCGAGGCTCGAGTAACCCGTCGTCACGTAGAGCGTTCCGTCGAGATGCTCCACGTCGGTGGGAGCGAAATTCCCCTTTCCCCGGAAGTAGTCGTTGACGGTGGGATGATCGAAGTCGTCTTTCGGCGTGGGCGACTGCAGCGTGTGGACCAGGGCTCCGTCAAGCGTGGTGGTGTAAATGTCGCCGGTCTTGTGGGCCGGAAAGGTCAAGTAGCCTGTTCCATCGGGGCCGTACCAGATGGTGACATTGTGCAGATTCACTTCTCTGATCGCCTCCGGCGTCTCCAGCAGCCGCACCGTCTTCAGATCGGCGCTGATCTGAAGAATTCCCGCTCCGGCCAGGGCGAAATAGGTCTCTCCCCTTCCGGGGCGACGGTCCACCGTGAAGCCCCCGTGGGCAGCGGCCAGGACCTTCCTGGCTTCCTCGGGCAACCGTTTGGAGGTATACAGGACCCGAAACTTCATGGCTCCCTGCCCGCTGACCGCTCCTTCGGAAGTCTCTGCCGTGCCGGAGCCTTCCAAACCGCCGACAACCGCGAGGGCCACCGCGGACCGGTGGTCATGAGAGAAGACCGCCGGAGAACCGGAGCCGAGGCTCGACACAACGGCCCAGGCACAGAAAAGGACATGGGTGTGCCGCTTCATGAAATGACCCTCCCCGTTGGAAATGGGATGCAAACGATCTTCTGAATCGTGTGTCGGGCGCCGGGAGTTCCGGCTTCGGCAGCCAAACCGGGACAAACGAGCCACCGATGGTCAGGCCGATGCGGCCTCCTTGTAACGAACCGTCAGCTCCAGCTTCTCGATCAGGATCTCTTGGGTAAGGTTACTCGCACGGTCCGCCACGCAAACTCCAACCAGGTTCTTTCCCAGGGCAAGCTGGTCCGGCTTCACTTTGAATTCCAACCAGCCGGCGTCCACGCGAGCGGTTCCCAGGTTGAGGTTGTTGATCCTCACTTCAACCCGCTTCTCGATGCCTCGCGCCATGCCGCTGGTCCAGTGGGGCTCCGGACCCGGTCCGCCCACCCGCTCGGGGACCAGTCTGTCCCTGACCATGACGGGGGGATGCTTCCTGCTCTTGGGCAACCGCGCCGCGGCCGGATCGTTCAGCAGCAAGCGGAGGCGCAAACTGGCGACACGGTTGGCCTCCGACGGGATGTCGTCGCCCACATTGAGAGTCAGCAGGGTATCCACCCGCCCGCTGTTGTCGAGGGCGGCCGGCAAGGCCTCCAGCATGTTGGTGTTGCTATACATCAACCTGGGAGTCGTCCAGTCCTCGGGATTGGGCATCACAATTTTTCCGTGACCGCCGCCGCGACGTTGCACCACGAAGGACTTGTCCAGGTGGCGAATGACCTCGGCCCCACCCATCTCGCGGAAGGCCTGCTGATGCATGGGCCAATGGAGTTCTCCCGGGTCGGGGCCGTACTTGAAATTGAAGGTCTGAATGCCGTCGGCGCCCTGGTGGTACCAGTTGGACCAGACTCCGCGAAGCACTTCGATGGGGGGAGCGCAGTAGCCGTCCGAGGAGTGGTGATCGTCGATCACGCCCAGCAGCTTGGTGGGCAATCCCTCGGCCAGTTGACGGAAAGCCACCAGGTCCACTTCGAAATTTCGGCATCCCAGAGCCAGGATATCCACCAGTTGCTCCTTGATCCAGGTGCCGACATCCATTCCGTCGAAATGACAGCCCAGCAAGTTCTCGGGAACCCGGGCGGCCAACAGGAAGGCCCGGCCGCGGCGGCGCTCCACCTCCAGGGTCATCATCCGGATTCTACGAATGAGGTCGGTCAGCAGGGAATGATTTTCCCAGGCCTGACCGAGAGGGAAAATCGGGCACATGCGGGCGAAATCCAGCTCGATTCCGTCGAAATCGTAGACCGTCGCGACCTCCTCCATCTTGCGAAAGACATAGTCACGCACACCCTCGACGGCATAGTTCCAAATCCCGTTGGGATTCCAGGGCATGACCATAATCCAATCGGGATTTTGCTGCTTGAGCGGGATCCGATTCTGATTGTGCATGTCATCGATGAAGGTCCCCCGCCCCGGAATGAACTGAGGGTCGTTGTCGCTGCCGTTCATGCGTTCGGAGAAGAAGACTTCCAGCCCTCGCCTACGGGTCTCGTCCTGAAAAATCCGTACAATATCAATCCCTTCCCTGATCCAGCGCTGGTAAGCGGGCTGATTGTAGGTCGGCAGGATCTTGCTGGGGTAGGCAGCCACGTTACCCTCCCCCCAGTTCCACCACACGCTGTCGATGCAGGACTCCGGATCGTCGATGAAGGCGAAGCGGCTCTTCAGGATGGCATCGATACTTGGATAGGTATCGGGATCGATCAGCAGCACGTCAAAGTTCTTGGCCACACGCCGGCGGCGGTTGACGGCTTCCAGGTGAAGCGGCGAAAGCCGCACGGGCGGCTTCCCGCCACCAGGGCGATCCTCCATGGCAATCCGGCACGCACTCAGTTGTGCGGCCCCGACCACACCGGCGACAGCGGCACCCAGAAATTCTCGACGATCCATGATTCAACCACTCCTCGGTCTTGCGGCGACCTTTTTAGCAGTCAATGGAGCCTTTTGCAAAATTCGGCAGCGGACCGTTTGCCGGAAATGGCCACAAGAGGCGCAAAAACACAAATTGTGATTGTTGTGCTTTTTGTGGCTAGACAGCATTTTTCATCGGGTCGCACCCGATATTGAGAAAGGCACGACCTCAGGTTTGCCGGCAAGATGCCCTGCCCGCTACGGATCTTGCAAGAGGTCAATGAATAATCCTTGCAGTCCTCACCGCCGAAGGTCAGGCCCCCTGCTTCCCCGGCAGATGCCGAGGCAGAAAAACCCCTTTTCGTTCGGACGGGCTGAAAGGCCCTATCAGCCTATCACAGCGGTAAGCGGGCATTGAAAACGAGCCCGTTCCCGTGGCAAATTCCCCTTCGCAAAGTTGCTGCCGAACGCTTCCGGCAATTGGTAGGATAATAGCGGGCCGGCGGGCTCCTGTCCGCGCGATCTCGGGTCGCCTCCGTTGAACCTGTTTTCACCCAGCATTCATCTCCACTCTACTGTCAGAGGGCTTACCCATGAATCGACCGCTCGGACCATCCGTCGAGGAACTGATTGAAAACAAGAACTGGCCCGAGCTGCGGGTTCGGGTGTCGGACTGGCCTGCGCCCGAGACGGCCGAACTGCTGCTGGGAATGGACAAGTCGGACCGTGTGCTGCTGTTTCGCTTCCTTCCCCGTGCTGTCTCCACCGATGTCTTCGCCCATCTCAGCACCGAGTCGCAAGTCGCTCTGGTCAAGGAGCTGACCGACGAGGAAACCCGACAACTCCTGGCCAACCTGGAGCCCGACGACAGAACTCACCTGCTGGAGGAAATGCCCGGACGGGCCACCCAGCGCTTGCTGAACCTGCTGAGCCCCGAGGATCTGGTGGAGGCACGCAAGCTGCTGGGATACCCGGAAGAGAGCGTGGGGCGCCTGATGACCCCGGATTACGTGGCCGTCCGCGCCGAGTGGACCATCGAGCGCAGCTTGCAGCACATACGCAAGGTCGGCAAGGGGCTCGACTCCATTGCCACGGTCTATGTGACCGACCCCCACTGGAAGCTGCTGGACGAGATCGAGCTGCAACAGTTCGTGCTGGCAGCGCCCCACGATCGAGTCGATGCCCTGATGGACCGTTCGGTCGCCACCCTGTCCCCCTACAGCGACCGCGAGGAGGCCGTCGGCCTCTTGGGCAAGTACGACCTTGTGGCAGCGCCCGTGGTGGACTCCGGTGGCGTCCTGCTGGGGGTGGTCACGGTCGACGACGTCATGGACGTGGCCGAGGAGGAAGCGACCGAGGATTTCCAGAAGTCGGCGGCCGTCGAACCCCTGAAAATGAGTTATGAAGAAGCGGGGGTCTGGTCCCTATACCGCAAGAGAATCCCCTGGCTGGCCCTGCTGGTGCTGGTGAACCTGGCCGCCTCGTCGGTGATTGCCGCCTACGAAGAAACCCTGTCGGCCGCCATCGCCCTGGCTTTTTTCATTCCCTTGCTCATCGGCAGCGGCGGCAATGCCGGAGCCCAATCGGCCACCCTGATGGTGCGCGCCCTGGCTACCGGAGACATCCGGGCAAAACAATGGCCCCGAACCGTCCTCAAGGAGCTGGCGGTTGGGGGAACTCTGGGAGCCACCATGGGAGCCACCGCCTGGTTCTTCGGGGTGCTAAGAGGGGGATTGGACATCGCCATCGTGGTAGGCCTGGCCATGCTGGCCATCGTTGTGGCCGCCAATACGATCGGTGTGGTGCTGCCCTTCCTCTTGAGCCGGCTGGGAATCGATCCGGCCGTGGCCAGCAGCCCCCTGATTACCTCGATAGCCGACGTGGCCGGACTGGTCATCTACTTCTGGCTCGCTTCGGCGCTGCTGGGCGGCATGGCCTGAGAGTGGGCTGGACAGGCCAATCGTTGTTCCGATACACTCACCCCTCCCGGTGACCCTCTGCCCCGAATCGCCCACGGAATAAGGGATTTCAGGGTCGGCCCTTTTCGATCCGCTTGTGTTCTGTCTCAGAAAAAGGGTTGCCATCTTTCGGAGCGCAACGGGCTTCTCCTACCGACCGTTTCCCGGTGGAACCTCCATCGGAGATGGTCATCCTTTTTCTGAGACAGGACACTACAAGCCGGGGCTGTTGAACCAGTGCCCCCGGAGGTCCGTTGCCGATGGCCGCAGCCAGCAAGAACGAGTCGGCTTCCCCCAACGGCGCCGAGCACAGTTCCGGTCCCACCGATGTCCTGATCATCGGCAGCGGCATTGCCGGAGCCACCGCGGCCCTGCGCCTGGCACGCAACCCGCGGCGGCAGGTGACCGTGGTCACTCGCGAGGAGGACCCCAAGCAGTCCAACACCCGCTGGGCCCAGGGAGGGGTTGTTGGACGTGGCAGCGACGATGCACCCGAAACCCTGGCTTCCGATATTGTTGCCGCCGGCGCCGGAGCCAGCTCTCCTCAAGCCGCCAGGCTCCTGTCGGAAGAGGGTCCGCGGCTGCTTCAGGAAATCCTGGTGGAGGAGGCGGGGATTCCCTTCGATCGCGGCGATTCCGGCCAATTGGTTTTCGGACGGGAGGCCGCCCACTCGCGCCGGCGGGTGATCCACGTGGGAGACTCCACCGGCCTGAGCATCATCGAAGGGTTGATGGCCGCGCTGCGTCGCTGTCCCAACGTGAGATTTCTCACCGGCTTCACGGCCGTGGACCTCATCACCTTTCCCCACCACTCCAGGGACCCGCTGGCCACCTACCAGCCCATCACCTGCCACGGCGCCTATCTGTTCGATCGCGAGGCGCGACGCGTCCACCGGCACCTGGCCCGATTCACGGTCCTGGCCACAGGCGGCCTGGGCAGAATCTTCCGCAACACCACCAACCCCGTGGGAGCCCGCGGCGACGGCCTGGCCATGGCCCACCGGGCGGGGGCCCGCATCGTCAACGCCGAGTACGTCCAGTTCCACCCGACCGCGCTGGCCACTACGGGCGGGGACAGCTTTCTCATCAGCGAGGCCGTACGCGGTGAAGGGGGAGTCCTGCTTTCCCCCGAGGGCCGGGCCTTCATGGCCGACTATTCCCCCGAGTGGAAAGACCTTGCCCCGCGCGACGTGGTGGCTCGCGCCATTCACCACCAGATGGAAACCCACGGATACCCGCACATGCTGCTGGACATCGCCTCCCGGATGCCGGCCGCGGCCATCGAGCAACGGTTCCCCAACATCCGATCCACCTGTCTTGCTGCCGGTATCGACATCACCAGAGAGCCCATTCCGGTGATTCCCGCGGCCCACTACTTCTGCGGCGGCGTACTGGTGGATTCCTGGGGGCGATCCAACATCCGCAACCTTCACGTGGTGGGCGAAGCCAGTTGCACCGGCGTCCACGGGGCCAACCGCCTGGCTTCCACTTCCCTCCTGGAGGGCCTGGTCTGGGGCAGCCGGGCCGCCGACAAGATGGAAGCCTGCATGGACTCCGGCTCCCTGCTCCCGCCTCCTCCCCTGGAGGCCCTGCCCCCCTGGGACGACAGCGGGCTGGTTTCCGATCCCGACCCGGCGCTCATCCAGGGAGACATGCAGACCATTCAGAACATCATGTGGCATTACGTGGGGCTGGTTCGCAGCGGAGACCGCCTCTCCCGGGCCATCCGGGAATTGCGTCATCTGTGGAACGAAATCGAGACCTTTTACCGAACCACCAAGCTGAGCGACGGTCTGATAGGACTGCGCAACGCGGTCGAGGCCGCCCTGATCGTCGCCAGGGCCGCTTACCACAACCGGCAGAGCCGCGGCTGCCACTACCGGCAGGACTCGGTGCTGGCGGACGGCGACCGCTTGATCTGAGCGAATGGGGCCATGCTGAAGAAACTGGACGATTACCGCTATCTCATTCCCAGGTCCTACAAACAGGGAATGAGAGTCGAGGGGCTGGTCTACGCCAACGAGTCGCTGATTCGGCAAATCGGCAAGGACCTCACCAAGGAACAGGTGGCCAACGTGGCCACCCTCCCGGGGCTGGTGAGACGCTCATTGGCCATGCCCGACGCCCACCAGGGCTACGGTTTCTGCATCGGAGGCGTGGCAGCCTCCGACCTCGACGAAGGGGTGGTCTCGGCCGGCGGAGTAGGCTTCGACATCAATTGCGGCGTCCGCCTGTTGGCCTCCGACTTTCAGACAGAAGACGTCCAACCCAAGCTGCAGCCTCTCCTGAATCAACTCTTTCGCGACATCCCCTGCGGCACGGGAAAGCAGGGATTGCTGAACCTGGCCCCGCGGGACCTCGACCCGGTGCTGGAAGACGGAGCCCAGTGGGCGGTGCGAAAAGGGTACGGTGAAGCGGCTGACGAGGCCTTCATCGAGGAACTGGGCAGAATGCCCGGCGCCGACCCCTCCAGAGTCAGCTCCCGAGCCAAGCAACGCGGCCACCGTCAACTGGGGACTCTGGGGTCGGGCAATCACTTCCTCGAGCTCCAGAAGGTGGAGGAAGTGTTCGATTCGGAACTCGCCGGTCGTTTCGGTCTCTACCGGGACCAGGTGGTCGTGCTCATACACACCGGATCCCGTGGCTTGGGCCACCAGGTGTGCAGCGACTACCTGGATCTGATGCAGCAGGCCATGAAGCGCCATCGGATCAAGGTGATAGACCGCCAGTTGGCCTGCGTCCCCATCAACTCGGGAGAGGGCCGGGACTATCTGGCGGCCATGGCCGCCGCGGCCAATTTCGCTTTCGCCAACCGCCAGATGATCACTTACTGGACCCGCCGGGCTTTCGGCCGGATCCTGGGAAGCGACAAGCTCAAGATCGTGTATGACGTCTGCCACAACATCGCCAAGAAGGAGGATCACCGGATTGCCGGCAGGAACAGGGCGGTTCTGGTTCATCGCAAGGGTGCCACCCGAGCCTTTCCCAAAGGCCATCCGGCTCTGCCCCGGGAAGTAAGAGACCTGGGGCAGCCGGTTCTGGTGCCCGGAAGCATGGGGACCTGTTCCTATGTCCTGGTGGGCACGGGACGGGCGATGGCTGAAACGTTCGGTTCCTCCTGCCACGGGGCGGGGCGGGCCAAGAGCCGCAGCCAGGCCAAGCGGGAAACGCCGGCACAGAAGCTACTGCAGGAGATGGCGGCCAAACGGATCCTGGTACGGGCACAGTCGCGATCCGGACTGGTCGAGGAAAAACCGGACGCCTACAAGGATGTCAGTCAGGTAGTGGAAGTGGTGGAAAGAGCAGGAATCGCCACCAAGCTGGCCAAGCTGGTTCCGCTGGCGGTCATGAAGGGTTGATCGGGCCGATTCGGGCTGATTCGTCATTGCCCGAACCAGCGAGCTGCGCTATACTTGTCTGTTTAAAGGTTGGAACAAACTCCTGCAAACCGTAACCGGACATCAGCCCATCAGGGTGAATCGACCAGGCGACGCTAACGATCTGTGAGGTCCCGCGAGCGATCCCTCGTATTCAGAAGCCCTTCCAGGCAGTTTACCAGCCACTTCACACGGAGTCCCAGGAGTGCGGCGCTTTTCGAGCTTGACGCCGTCTTGCCTCCTGCGGGCTGACTCAGAGGAGTCCTGTCGAATCGGACTCTGGACCTCATATCCAGGCCGCAGCCATTCAGGGTCGCCTTTAATTCTCAAGCAAGCGAGTCAACCGGATCCATGATTCCCCGTACCGACCAAGACAAGCTGTTGGAGCAAACCCTGACTCCGAGTGCGGATGCGCGCGAGGTTGCTCCGCGCCCTGGCGCACTTGATGAAGATCTCGCGGAATCCCTCCCGGAAGGCACCAGCCGTTTCCTTGGGGAAGAATCGGAACGGCGGGGTTCCCTGGGAGGACAGGCCAACGACGAAGACTCCGCTGCCCTTGGAACGGGCGAGGGAACCGCAACGCAGGATCGGGAAGACTCCGCTGGGCTGGATCTGACACCCGGCGCTCTGGACCGTGCCAGCGAGACAGACCCGGTCAGCCTCTACTATCAGGAGATGCGGTCGGTTCCGCTGTTGACCCGTGAAGGGGAAGTCTCCCTGGCCAAGCGCATTGAACGGGGCAACCTCAGGATTTCCAAGGCCCTGTCCCGGTCGCCCTTCGTCGTCGGTGAAATCCTCCGGCTGGGCGCTCAACTGGAGAGGGGCGAGCGTTCCGTCAACCGGGTGGTGGTATCCAACGGTGACTTGATCGATGCGAGGCTTCGGGACGCGTTGGATCGAATTCGAAGGATTGGAGAGTTGGCCGAAGAATGGGAGCGGTTGCAGCGCCAGACGGCCTCGGCCGACACGGGCAAACCCGGAGAACGTCGTCGACTGGGCAACCGGCTTGCCCGTCACACTATCCTCGTCTCCCAAGCGGTTCGGCGCCTGCAACTGACCGACTCCGAGCGCGCTCGTCTGATCGGGCGTCTCAGGCAGCATTACGAGGACCTGTCCGCCAACCGGTCCAAATCACGGGCTCCCGGCAACGATGCCACCTCGGCCGACCGCAAGCATCCTTCAAGGACCGGTCGGGAAGGGCTGCGGCGGACCCTGGCCGTCCTCACTCGAAACAGCAAGGCCGTGGCTCTGGCCAAGCGGGACCTGGCTCAAGCCAATCTTCGCCTGGTGGCTTCCATCGCACGGAAATACTCGGGGCGCGGCCTGCCGATGCTGGACCTGATTCAGGAGGGCAACATCGGTCTCATGAGGGCAGTGGACAAGTTCGAATACCGGCGCGGCTACAAGTTCTCCACCTACGCTACCTGGTGGATTCGGCAAGCGGTGACTCGAGCCCTGGCTGACCAGGCCCGGACGATCCGCATCCCCGTACACATGGTCGAGACCATCAACAAGCTGATCAGGGCATCCAGAGCCCTGGTGCAGGAGTATGGACGGGAGCCGAGCTCAGAAGAAATCGCCGGGCACCTGAACATTCCCGTGGGCAAGGTTCGCCAAGCCTTCAAGATCGCCCGTCAGCCCATCTCCCTGGACACGCCCGTTGGTCAGAACGAGGATTCGGTGCTGGGAAATCTGATCAAGGACGACAAAGCAGCCTCGCCCGACGACCTCCTCAAGAACCGCGACTTGAAGGAGGCTGCCGAAAGCGCTCTGAAGACGCTCAATCCGAAGGAAGAAAAGGTCATTCGGCTCCGCTTCGGCCTTGAGAACGGGGTCACCCACACGCTGGAGCAGATTGGCAGGAACCTGTCCCTGACCCGTGAGCGCATTCGCCAGATCGAGGCCAAGGCACTGGTCAAGCTCCGTTGTTCCCCCTCCAACCGCAAACTGCTCCACTTTCTGGATCCCGTCGACGAAGAGTAGTCCCCGGTCGGTGGGACGCCCCAACAATGCTGCCGGCCGCCCCGGCCACCTCTCAGGAACCGAGGCGATACCGCCGTTCCACTTCCACCAGCCGCGCCACCAGCTCCGAGTGCCCCTGAACGTGGAAGATGTATCTGGGAATGTCCCCTCCGGTGCTTCGGGACATGAAAGGCTCCCCCCAGAAGCTCAGCAGGGCTTCGGTCTTTTGCCCAGGCGCGGTTTCGGCCAGAATGAAGGAAACATTTTCATCGATGTCGGTCCAGGCAGGAGGGCGAACTTTCCGGTACCCACGGCACTCCTGCAGTTTGGGCAAGACCTCCGACTCCCACAATGGTTGCTGGCTCCGGTCCAGCACGAATTGAACCGATCGAACCATCGGGTTTTCGACAGCGGGACGCAACAAGGCATCGAAGAGGGCTTGCGGCTTGAACATCAGCAGGCACACATGGAACCAGACCATGTCTCCCTGGGCCTGCCCGGCAAACCGTTGGCTGCAGGAGAGCAGCTCCCGGGGCCCGACCAGAACGGCATCGGGAGGATTCAGCGCACTCCGAATATCGGTGACAACCGTTTCGGTACGTTCCAGACTGCGCTCCATGCGCTCGTTTGCAGGCTCCCGCCGCAAGGCGCGCAGAAAGAGCAGAGCCAGCAACACCACCGTGATCATCAGGAGGACGCCTTGATCGATCAGGTGCAAAAAGTGCATCACGATGGCAGCCACCGCGGCCAGGATGCCCGCAATCGCATCCCAATCGAAGCTCAGCAGCCGTCGCATCCTTGATTTTTCCCCACCGGATGGTTGCTGCATCGATTCTCGCCTCCCAGGCAAGTCGTAGGATCCATCGCCGGTATTGCGATACCGGGAGTGTCTCGGAGTCTATCGGAAGAGTGGAGCGGAGTATCCCTGGCTGCGGTCGGTCGGAGCACGCAAGATGGCGCTACAACTCGTCAATTCCTCTGGGGCAACGGGATCCCAAGCTGTTGCAATGTATCCGTCACGGTAGGCCGGCGGAGGCGGATACGCTCATCGTTCAACAGATAGGAGAATATGTATCCGAAGCAGAGAATCACCACTCCGATCAGGAAGCAGTAGATGACGGCGCGATCGGGATACCTATCCTTGAGGTGCCCGACATAGAGCGGCCCGAAGATCCCTGCCGCCGCCCAGGCTGTCAAAATGGTCCCGTAAATGGCCGACATCCGCTTGGCTCCAAAAACATCCAGAATGAAGGAAGGCATGGTGGCGAAGCCTCCCCCGAAGCAGAGCAGGATGTAGCAGACGAGCAGCGAGAAGACCCAGGGGTTGCGCTCGGTCATGAGTATGCCGAAGACTACCATCTGGCTGGCCAGAATGATGCGGAACACCCGGATACGGCCGATGCGATCCGACAGCAGCCCCCAGAACAATCGTCCCGCCCCATTGCACAACGAACTGACGGCGATCAAGGTGGCGCCGTAGGCAACCAGCATTGCAGGCTCGATGGTAGGATCCGCGAGTCCCCACACGTCCTGCAGCAGCGGAGACTGGAAGCTGATCACGGAGATCCCCGCGGAGATGTTGAAGAAGAAGACCAGCCACATGACGATGAACCTGGACGAGAGCAGGCATTGCCTGATGGATTCCGATTCCGGAACAACACCGCTTGCCCCGGCGCTCGCGGGAGTGGGGACTGCAGGGGCGGGTGGGTCGGAGAGCAGAAGACTGGACGGGATCAGGATGCAGGCGAATATGGCGCCGAGCCAGGTGAAGAGGAGCGCCAGATTGCCTCCGGTGAAATACATCATGAGAACGGGCGCCAGCACCTTGCTGAGCAGAAAGGCTCCGATGCCGAAACCCATGACCACGATTCCGGTTGCCAACCCCTTGCGGTCCGGAAACCACTTCGCCGTGGTTGCGACCGGAGTGACATAGCCGAGCCCGATCCCTGCCCCCCCGATCACTCCATAACCCAGGTAGAACAGGATCAGGTTGTCCAGATGCAGGGCCAGTCCGCCAATGAAATAGCCCGACGAAAACATCAGGCTGCCGGCCGTCGCCAAAAATCGGGGTCCGGTCTTGGGCAGCAGCATGCCTGCCCAGGCTGCTGAAAGCCCCAGTGTGAAAATGACGACGCTGAAAGCGATGGCGGTATGGGTGAAGGTCCAGCCGTAGTCCTGGACCAGAAGCGTCTGGAAGAAGCTCCAGGCATACACCGTCCCGAAACAGATCTGCAGCAGCGTGCAGAGCAGCACGATCACCGTGCGTGGGAGTACGACATGCGGAATGGTCATACTCACTGCCTCCGAGTGCTGGATCAGACCTGCTGGTCAGGCGGAGCGCCTCGCGCCTTGTCAAAATCCATGACCGTCGAGAAATAGAGAAACAGGCGAGCGAGTTGTCCGACCTCGTCGTCGCGAGCCAGGAGCTTTTCGTCCGAGCTGTCCCTGTTTCGCTCCCGTGCCAGTCTGGCGGCATAGGCGATCACCGAGTCGATCGGTCTTGCGGCAAGCCTGACCAACCAAATGGCGGAAAAGACGCCGATGATGAAGATGAAGGAGATCAGGTAAACCTGTTGTCCGACCGCCCGTTGAATCTTCAGCGCGATCAATCCCGTATCCATGCCGATGTGCACGGCCCCGGCGACACCGGCAAGGATGGGGCTGCTCACCTCGACGAAATCCCCCATCCCGGGGAGATGACGCTCCATGGTCGCCCTGGAGGAGTGATCGCTCTCGGCAATTTCAGTGGGAATTCCCGGAACGAACGTGTGGGCCAGAAACTCGCCGTGTTCGCTGGTGATGTAGATGTAGCTGATTCCCTGGATTTCGATGAACTGGTCGATCAGGGACTGCAGGGCGGACAAGTCGCGGTTCAGCAGGATGTCGACGCTTGAATCGGCGATCGTCTTTGCGATCCCTCGGCTGTTGCTCTCGTATTCAGCGGACAGGTGGGTATCGACCGTGTAAATGCACAGGGCGGAGGTCGAGAGGCTGATCACCGCAAACAGGAAGAAGATGCCGACCAGGGTCTTCTGAAACAGCTTCTGAATTTTCATGACGCAAACCTGTCCTCCCAGTTCGTCAGGGTGACGAAGCGACCCGATTCGACAACGGTGTAGTAGACCTGTTGCAGCCCTTGACGCCGATCGGGGCCGAAGGAAACGCGCTCCGAAATGCCGAGGTCGAAATTACTGATCGTGAAAATGGCATCCTCAAGTTTGTTCCGATCCGGTTGATCCCCCAATCGCCGCAGGATCTCGACCATCAGCTTGGCGTTGAGGAATCCCTCCAGGCTGACAAAACTGTACGAGAATGGCGAGTAGTCTTCCTTGAGCAGGTGCGACGGGGGTTGGGGATCGTACCGATCCATCATTTCTCGATACTGCTCGACCGCCGGAATTGAAGTGTCTTCATAGCTGGGCACGACCTGCGAATTCACCAGCAGCCTGGTGTAGCGCCGGCTGTCTTGGCGTCCTTCGGTAACCAACTTCAGCAGGTTCTCGCTCCCGACAAAGGAGAGGTTGGCGATGGGGACTTCCAACCCGAGGTCGACAGCGTCCCGCAAGAATGCCGCACAGGCGGCGTAGGAGCCGATACAGATGACGGCGCTTGGGTTGGACTGCTTCAGTATCTCCACCTGGCGGCGCATACTGCCGGAAAACATTGCCCCTCGACGATAGGTGGCTTCACCGACCATCTCCAAACCATGTCGGCTCATCGCCAGCCGCACTCCCGCCCAACCGCTGCGGCCATAAGCATCGGCTTGATAGAACACGGCGATGCGCTTGTTGCCTATCGACACGAAATTGTCGACCAAACCAGCGGTTTCCTGGCGATAGGAGGCCCTGAGATTGAAGGCGAAATCCCCGTAGGGAGGTTCTCTCTGGGGTTGGGCGCCCGTGAATGGAAAGAACAGGAAGGCCTTTCTTTCCTGGAACTTCTTCAGCATGGGAAGGACCCGCGTGACGGTTGGCGTGCCGACATAGCCGAACAGTGCGAAGACCTGGTCTTCCAACACCAGGGTCATGGTGTTGGTGACTGCCGGGTTGGGCTGGTAGCCGTCGTCATAGGTCTTGAGCACGACCTTGCGGCCTGCGACGCCGCCGGCCCGATTGACGTGCTCGAAATAGGAATTGGCACCCCGGTAGAGCTCAATGCCGAGGCCTCGTGAGGGCCCGGAGAAAGCCGCCGATACACCCAGAACGATCTCGGCATCGGTGAGTCCGGTTTGCTCAATACGCGCATCGGGATTTGTTTCTCCGTTCATTTCTTGTTTCCTCCTTCCGTCAGTCGGTTCGACCGGTTCCGCCCACGCGTTTGGACAGGACAACCATGGCAGGCCCAAGAAGCCGCCAAGACCGGAGCCCAGCAACTCCCGCCTCGTTATCCATCCCATGGCAGACACCTCGCTTCAGCTTCTTGCACAGCGATTCGTCCTGTTAGAGCCGCAGCAACTTTCTTGTTCCAACTTCAACCTGTCGAATTAGCAGGAAAACCCCTGTGCCAGCCGGCAGGATGGGCGGCGCAGTCAATGGAAGCGCCGCCCCGCCAAAGTCTGGCAAAGCCGAGGTGTCCCGTCGCTCCCGCCCCCGCTTCCGGCGCCTCTCGTTCTCTTCCTGAGCCAAGCCTGATTACCGCGCCATTATACTGAATGCCGCCGTTCAGGTGACCGACGAACTTTCGGATCTTGACCTGGATGTCTGCGCCGCCCGATTTGCGCCCGCGGTTGGGCACCGTTGTTCGGCGGGCAGGATCGGAACGGATTCAGTTAATTGTGAATTATGTGAAGTTTTTTCACACGGGGTCAATCCGAGAGCCCGAAAGGAGCGAAAGCAATCGATCCGAGGAGGAAGCCCGCAGGAACGTTATTTGAAACAAAAGCCGCGACTCAAACAGCTACAGCCTGTGGAACCAGTTTAGTGGCAAGGGATTGAGCGGCATCTGTGAGGCACGCCAGGCGGCGTCGCGGGACTGATTTGAAGTACCCCTGGTGCAACCGGTTTGAGCCGCCCTGTCGCACGATCCGGAGCCGAGCCTTGCCCCCCACCGCATCAGCCTTCGCCATCCGGCTCGGCTTTGTGCAATCCATTCATGGTTTACACAATAAACCGCATACATGGTTTACACGGCCAGTCTTCTTTATGTAGGGCTAAGCATATCTCCAAGGGGGTCGATGGGCAACGAGCGGGCGTGCTCCGCAGGGAGGGCGGAGCCCGACCGAAGGAGCACTCCCGGCTTCACTCCC
>JAPPDF010000061.1 GCA_028875575.1 Acidobacteriota bacterium | reverse complement strand
ATCAGCCTTCGCCTGCGGCTCGGCTTCTGCGACTCCCCCTCAAGGGGGGAGTCGGCGAGGCAAACGCGGCGTCCCTTCGACCAGGCAGGAGCCCGCAGCCGAGCCGGAGGGGGGCAATCGCGGCGTCCCTCAAGCTGGAGGGGGGCCCAGTCTCCGAGGTTCGTAACAGGTCCTTGTTTTACTATGTATGATCTGCACGGCAGGGCAGGGGTGGCACTTGCCCGCGATTCTCATTTTTTTCTGAAGGTGATTCCCGGCTTGATCATCTCGGCCGTGGTCATCCCCACCAGCCCCGAGACGGACTCATCCGCCAATATCCCGAATGACTGTGCGTGAACCGGATTCAGCCAGAGCTTCCAGGGCGGATTGAGGGTGGGCGGGATGGATTCGTCCGAATCGGCGCTCAAGTAGAACCAGGCCAGCAGGGTGGCGACACTGGTGGTGACCCTCTTCTCGGCCCCTTCGCCCCACAATCCCTGCTCGCTTCGAACCCTCAGCAGCCAGCGGATGGTGAGATCCAGCTCCACCAGCATCCAGTTGGTCAAATCTTTGTCGTCCAAGAGGTAGTAGGCGGCTTGAACCGCCTCGGCCCAAAAGGGGATGACGCCCAGCGAGCCCTGCAAGGAGATGTTTCCATCGACGATGGAGGGGATCTGTCCGTTGGGCCTGCGGCTCCGGACCAGCCAACGCACCCCGTCCGCCGCCAGCCGCCGGTATTCCGGGTTCTCGGTGAGCGCGTAGAGCTGAGAAAAAAACAGGCTGCCGGCTGCGGTGGAAGCCGTGGAGGGTCCGACCGAAACCTGGCCGTTGAGAGTTCCCAAGGCGATGGCGCCTTCATCCTCGCCTCCGGTGATGACCCAGCCACTCGAACCGTCCCAACCTTTCCGCGCCCCATCCCCCTGGTAGCCCTCCACCAGGACCCGGGCGTACCGTTCCAGGGCCTGGCGATAGGCCCGCCGGCGGGCTTTGTCCGCATAGACATGGCTCCGTGCCAGGGCAGCGGCCGCCAGGCAGGAATCGGCCGAGTTCAAGGGCAGGCCGCCCTCCCGGCCGGCCCACAATGCCCCGGTGTTGCCGGCTGTTGTTCGCACCGGCTGCTGCTGCGCAATCAGCCGATCTCCCCACCCCAAGGCCGCATTCAGGTAGCGCTTCTGCTTTCCGGCCAGATCGTAGCCGGCCAGCAGGGCGCGAATCGAAGCGGCTGAAGTCGAGGCGGCAGACTCCGACTCCTCGGTGGCCTGGGTCTCGATCCAATCGCAAATCTCCACCAGGTAGTGCTTCAACTGTTTTTTGGCGGCTTTTCGGAAGAGCTTCTTGGCCTGAAGCTGAGCCGGCATGGCTACGGCCAGCAACAGCACAAGCAGAAGCAGCCTCCTTGCGGAGAAACATTTCATGGGAATTTTCAACTTCCCGCCAGGTATTTCAGGCGAAGGCTGGCGGAGCGACGGGCGGGACCGATGTTACGTTTTGGTTGGTTATTAGTGGTTAGCCGGGCTGGGAGCGGGCCACTGACTCGCCGCATGGGTGACAGCGGGGATGACGGATGCAATGCCCCCGGGCTCATGCCCGGGGTTCGAGGTGAACTGCAGATCCATCCATCGGCCACCGGAGAACAACGGCGCCACCGGCTGCCGCATTCGGATTACTTCTCAAGAACGAACTTGGTCATCAGGTACTTGTATCGACCCTGCTCCTCCGGTCCGATCTCCTTGTCCACCATCCGGGCCGTGGCCACCTCCCCCCGGACCACCACCTGTTCCTTGCGATAGACGTCCGAAGTGACGGAATTACCTTCCAGCACATATCCCAGGTCGCCAAAACCGCTCTTGGTGATGTGCTCGACGGTGACTCCCGAGGACGCCTTGGTATCGATACTGATCTGCCGATTCCAGTAGTCCTTGTTGTTAAGGGACCAGTTGTAATAGGTAACGACAACCTCCACATCCTGGTTGACCTGGTCGATCTCAAGCCGATCCTTGAAGCTGGCCGTCTGCAGATTGGCTTCGTCCATCTTCTGGTAGACCTGAACGGTAAAGTCATTCGCGGGGGGCTTGGGCACTTTGGCCTGCTCCACCGCAGGCTCGGGCGCAACCTCTTCCACAGGCTGTCCCCGTTTCTTGCTCTTCTTCTTGGACTTCTTCTGGTTGGCGGAAAGCGGTGAGTGTGGCCCATCCACCAGGCTGCCCACCAGCAGACACAAACCGACCGCCAAAGCCAGACGGCCGCAGAACCGACAGAGGCCCGAGAGTAAACGTCTCATGGCTTCCTCCTCAAAAACCTCGGCGCGGGTTCGCACCGAATCGGTCAGAATTCCTTTGGGAAACGCCCTCCATTATAGTACCGACGTCAGCCAGCGCAAGAAATTCGGACTACATCTTGTATTTACCCAGGTCCTCGTCATTCAGGTTCTCCAGCCAGCGCTTCAGTTCCTCGTCGCCGGACTTCTCCTTGTCGGCCGAGGCTGCCTTGGAGGTCTTGATCACCTCTTCCTCCACGAAAATCGGAGAATCCGTGCGCAGCGCCAGAGCCAGGGCGTCGCTGGGACGGGAGTCGATCGAGATCAGGCGGCCTTCCCGTTCCAGCCAAATGATGGCATAAAAAGTATCGTCCTTGAGCTGGTTCACCACCACCTTCATCACCGAACAGCTCAAACCATTCAGGATGTTTCTCAGCAGATCGTGGGTCATGGGGCGCGGGCTGGAGATTTTTTCGATTTCCAGGGCGATGGCATTGGCCTCGTAAACGCCAACCCAAATGGGCAGCAGGGCGTTGCCCTCAGCCCCCTTCAAGATCACGATTGGCACATTGGTGACCGGATCCATCATCAAGCCGCGAATCTTCATTTCAATCTGCATTCTCGAGCTCCTCGGCCGCCAGTTTCTCGCCGCACCCACCGGCGTCATTCCAGTGTCCTGTCTCAGAAATAAGACTACCACCCAACCAATTCTCCCCGCAAACTGTTGGGGGCAAAACCGGTCACTCTCACCGGCACGAACCGGCCCAGCAACTCGGGAGGCCCGCTGAAGTTGACGATCTTGTTTTGGGTCGTTCGTCCCGCCAGCACCCGGCTGTCCCTCCGGCTGCTTCCATCCACCAGGACTTCGAATTCCTTACCCACCAGGCGTTCATGCCTTTCGAGTTGAATCTTGCGTTGAAACTGTTGGAGAACCTGGAGCCGGCGGCTCTTCTCCGCCTCGGGAATCACATCCTGGAATGCGAAGGCCTCGGTCCCCGGACGGGGGGAGAACTTGAAGGAAAACATGGAATCGTATCCGACCGTCTCCACCATGGAGAGCGTCTCCTCGAATTGCTGCTGGGTCTCTCCAGGGAATCCCACGATGATGTCGGTGGAGAGGGCGATTTCCCTCCTGGAGCGCTTCAGGAAGGCGACCTTTTCCAGATATTGCTCGCGGGTGTAGTCCCGCTTCATTCGCTGCAGGACGGGAGTGGAACCCGACTGCAAGGGCAAATGAATCTGGTTGCAGACCTCGGGGACCGTTTCGATCACCTCCACGATGTCGGGCTGAAAGTCGCTCGGATGGGGAGAGGTGAAGCGGACACGTCGGAGTCCCTCGATCCTCGCCACCCGACGCAGCAGGTCGGTGAAGGAGGCGATCTCACCCAGAGGGTCCCTCCAGGAGTTGACCGTCTGCCCGAGCAGGGTGACTTCCCGAAAACCCCGGGAGGACAAGCCCTCCACTTCGGACAAAACGTGCCGGCCGGGGCGGCTGCGCTCGGGTCCCCGGGTGTAGGGAACGACACAGAAGGAGCAGAAGCGGTTGCATCCTTCCATAATGGTGACGAAGGCCTTGTAGGGGCTCTCCCTGGTGCCGGCCTCGGTTTCGAACAAGCGGTCGCTGTCCTGGGAAACATCGATCACCTGCGGCTCTCCCTGCTCCAGCCTGGAAACCAACCCGGGCAAGAAGGAGTAACTGCTGGATCCGACCACCAGGTCCACCTTGGGAGCCTTCTTGAAAATGGCGGCCCCCTCCATCTGGGCCATGCAACCGAGCAGGCCGATCTTGGCGGTGGGCTTGGCCCCATAGGTCTGACGCACGGCTCCCAGACGGGAAAACACCTTCTGGTTGGCTTTCTCCCGGATATTGCAGGTGTTGAGCAGCAGCAGATCGGCCTCGGCGGCATTGGAGGTGGGCGCGTATCCCATCTTCACAAGGGTGCCGGCCACCTTTTCGGAGTCGTGATGATTCATCTGACAACCGAAAGTCTCGATAAAGAATTTCTTGCCTTGGGACATGGTTGACCGCAAATGGTGTCCGTCCGGGCCGGCCGGATCGGGAAGGCCGATAGGAACGGCACCGTTGGTTCACGCAAGACGTCTGCGTGAACCGTCATTAAGAATGCAGGAACGTGCCCCCAAAGTCGAGCCTTTAGCCGCATTCATCAATTCGAAGCGCTGTTCAGAAGTTCGGCGGCATGCTTCAGGACATTCTCGGTTACCCGTTCCCCGCTGATCATGCGGGCTATTTCGCGAATACGGCTCTCCCGGTCCAGCCGGGCGACCCGGGTCACCGTCCGGTTTTTGTCCACTCTCTTCTCGATATGAAAGTGGTTGTCGGCATAGGAGGCAATCTGCGGGAGGTGTGTTACGCACAATACCTGGTTGGCCCTGGAAAGAACCTTGAGTTTCCGCCCCACCACGTCGGCTGCCCGACCACCGATGCCGCTATCGACTTCGTCAAAGATCAGTGTTTTCCCTCCGTCATCGATGGAACGAATGGTTTTCAAGGCCAGCATGATCCTCGAGACCTCTCCGCCGGAGGCGATCTTGGCCAGAGCCTTCAGATCTTCACCCGGATTGGGACTGATCAGGAAGTCGATCACGTCGGTCCCGTTCGCGCTGCCGGGCACCCCGGGCCCGGACGAAGCCTGTCCACTGCGGCCGGAAGCGGAAGAGAAGGCCACCCGGAACCGGGTTTTCTCCATGGCCAGTTGCCCCAACTCTCTACCCATGGAGCGCTCGAGCTTCTCGGCGGCCTTTTTTCGCTGGAGGCTGAGCGACCCCGCCCGACTCAGATAGCCGCTCTCCAGAGCCTGCAGTTCCTTCTCGATCGAATCGACCTTGCGGTCAGCTTCCTGCAGTTCCTCCAGCTCTCCTTCGATCCGCCGGCCATAGGCCATGACGGCCTCAACCGATTCCCCGTACTTTCGCTTGAGACGGTCGATTTCGACCAGGCGCTCCTCGATCCGATCCAGCCGCGAGGGGTTCACCTCGATCCTGGAGGCATATTCTCGCAACGCCAACGAAACATCCTCGATACTGATGCAGGCCGATTGAAACTGCTCCTGAAGACCCCGGCAGCGGGCGTCCAGAGACTCCAACTCCTCCAGCAGCCGGCCGGTCTGCCTGAGTCGGGCCCCAATCGAATCCTCCGATTCGTAGAGGTGGGCATAGGCCTGATGAGCGGCCTGGAAGAGACGGTCCGCGTTGGACAGCAGGCGGCGCTCCTCCAGGAGTTGAGATTCCTCATCGGGGGAGGACAAGGCCGCCTTGCGGATTTCATCGACCTGAAACGAAAGCAGATCGATAGCCCGCAGCCTTTCCTGCTCGCTCAATTTCAATCGCCGGACCTGCTCCCAGCCTCGCTCCAGCCTGGCGTAGAGGTCTTCAACCTCAGCCCGGGGCCCCTGATGGCCGCCGTAGAGATCGAGCCACTGCAATTGGGAATCGCGACTGAAAAGCGACTGTTGGTCGCTCTGCCCGTGAATGTCCACACAATGGGTCCCCAGCTTCCTGAGGAAGGCAACCGGCACCATCTGGTTGTTGACGTAAGCCCGTCCCCTGCCGTCCGCAACGACTTCTCTCCGGACGATCACCCCCTCCGGATCGAACTCAAGCCCGCTCTCCTCCAGCGGTCCGCGCAACCGCTCCACGCCCTCGAAGCAGCCCGAAACCGTGGCCTTGCCGGACCCGGTACGAACCATTTCGGCCCGTGCCTTGGCGCCCGCCAGCAGCCCCAGGGCATCGACGATGATCGACTTGCCCGAACCTGTTTCCCCCGTCAACAGGTTCAGTCCCTCCCGAAACTCCAGGGAAAGATGGTCGACCAAGGCGAAATCGCGTATTTCGAGGAACTTCAACATAGGGCGGACGGGAGCCGGTCTGAAATCGTGGAATCTGCTTCAGGAAGAGGGCTGAGTGTACCATAGAAGCCGCACGGCGGGGACCGGTCCGACAGCCCTGTTTTGAAACCCGTGAAACCACTACGCTACCGGGTGTCGATGAGGATCCGGAGCACGGTTGACGATCCCGAGAGGTCTATGGTAACTTCCGGCACAACACGGTAGGAAAGAGGTTCATTCCGGCTGTCCGGGAAAACGCTGGGGGAACTGTTTGCCGATAGATCCAGGCGGTCTGCTTCCTGTGCTCGCGCAGGGAGCCGAGATGGACTTGTTGAAGTTGATCCTTCAGTCGGGTCCCTTGGCCAAGGGCGTCCTGCTGGTTCTTGTATTCTTCTCTATTTTTTCCTGGGCAATCACCTTCAAGAAATACTTTTACCTGAAGAAGCTCCGCGCCGATTCGGAAGCCTTCCTGCGCATCTTTCGAAAGAGCAAGCGCTTTTCGGAAATCAGCTCAGCTTCCGAAACCTTGAGGCATACTCCCCTGGTCGAGGTCTTTCTGGCCGGCTACGAGGAACTGGAAGCCCAGTTGATGAGCCAACCTGCCGGTGACCGCCCCGCCCCGTCTCCAACGCTCAAGACCATCAACGTCATTCAGAGGGCGCTATCCCGAGCCTCCTCGGTACAACTGACCAAGCTGGAACGCAATATGAGCTGGTTGGCCACAACGGCCTCGGTGGCCCCCTTTATCGGGCTGTTCGGCACGGTCCTGGGCGTCATCGACGCCTTTGCCGGCCTGGGAATGGAGGGGGCGGCCACAATCCGCGCCGTAGCCCCGGGCATATCGGAGGCTCTCATCGCCACCGCGGCCGGTCTGTTTGCAGCAATTCCGGCGGTGATTGCCTACAACTACTTTGTGCACCATCTCAAGGAGTTCGCCTCCGCCATGGACGACTTCTCTCTGGAGTTCCTGAACCTCATGGAGCGGACCTTCCTCTAAACCGGCCGCCGGGCCGATCCGGCAAACCCGCTCCCGAGGTCTGGCGTCCAAGTACGATTCAAGGGTGAACCGATGGCATTCACCAACTCGCAGGGTAGAACCCAGACGTCTCTTTCCGAAATCAACGTGGTTCCCCTCGTGGACGTGGTGCTGGTCCTGCTCATCATCTTCATGCTGACTGCGCCCATTATTCAATCCGGAATCGAGGTCAGCGTCCCCAAGACCAGGACGGTCAGTGAGTTGACCAGGGAACTGCTGGTGGTCAGCATCAACCGGGAACAGAGGCTTTTCGTAGGCTCCGATCCCATCAACATCAACGATCTGGGAGCCCGCCTCCAGGCCAGGATCAAGGACCCCGAATCCGCCATGATCTACTTGCGCGCCGACGAGGAAGTGCCCTTCGGAACCATCGCCCGGGTCATGGACCGGGCCAGGCTTGCAGGCGTGAAGAATATCAACGTGGTCACCCAGCCGGAACAGTAACCGGGATGCTTTCAGCCCCGCCGGCCGGTGAGGGCCGAACCTCTGCTCCCGTCCTGTCCTGGTGTTCTGCCTCTGAAATAGGGTTGCCATATTTCGGAGCGCAACGGCGCCGGATTCCAGGAGCGACGACGATGCAATGCCATTCATTGTGAGGAGGAGCGACGACGAAGACGGCGCCGTTCCGCCCGAACCCGGAGGGCCGATGGAGGTTCCCAATGGGTAGAGCACAGCGGTGCCTGTTGGCTGAAACGCAACGGGGCTTTCCTACCGACCGTTTCCCGGTGGAACCTCCATCGGAGATGGTAATCCTATTTCTGAGGCAGGACACTAAAGTTCGATGCCGGCCCAGCGACACTCCATTTTTGAAATTCAGAAGGAAAAACTGGGGGGCTACCTCTACCTGTCGGTGGTCAGCCATCTGCTGGTGGGGGTGAGCTTCTTCCTGCTGCCCTCCTACCTCAACCCGAGCGCCGATCCATGGGGAGACAGCCAGGGTGGTGGCGGCTCCATATCGGTGGGCCTGGTGCAGGGATCAACCATTCACGGATTGAACCTGCCGCGTCCCAAGCAGACCACGGCCAGCAACATCGCCACAGAGTCCAAGGGACTGGGCCAGACCGAGGAGGCCAAGGCGGCCGCCCCCGAGCCGGAGGCGCCCGACCCCAAGGCCTTCGAGGTCAAGAAGAAGAAGCGCAGGGTCAGGAAACGACCTCGAGCACGGCGGCAAGCTCCCAAACAGGTTGCCCGGATCCCTCCTTCCAATAGAGTTCCCTTTGGCGAGGGCGGTGCTCCCGATCTCTCCTACTCCCAGTTTAAGACCGGCATGGGATCGGGTGGTATCGGTTTGGGTGACGGGTTCTTCGGTAAGAAGTATGGCTGGTACGTGAGGCAGATTCGCGACATCGTCAGCAGCAACTGGCAGAAAAACCTGGTCAGCCCCAACGTGCGCACGGCGAAGCGGGTGGTGATTCAATTCACCATCCGCCGGAACGGGTCCATAGCCAGGGAAACCATCAAGCAATCCAGCGGGGTCCCGTCGCTGGACCGTTCCGGACTCAGGGCCATCAAGGCTTCCCGATTCCCTCCCCTTCCCGGAGGAGAGACCCGGTTGGTGGCTGAATTCTGGTTCGAGCATTCCAGGTAGTCCTATTTCCGGGACAGGACACTGACAGGACACCAGATAACGGAAAACCCATGACTAAATTTCTTGCCTCTGCCTGCCTGCTGTCGATGACATTCCTCAGTGGCCCATTGGCGGCCGCCGCCCAGGACAACGACAGCCAGGTCCGAGTCGTGGTTACCGAGGGAGTCAGGGCCCGCGTGGCCGTGGCCGATTTTCAGCAACGCGGCTCCCAGGAGGAACTGGAGCGGCACACCCGCCTATTCGACGATGTCTTGTGGAACGACCTGCGGCGGGCCGGGGTGTTCGAGCTGGTGCCCAAGAGTTTTTACCCCCTGCAACTGCCCTCGCAACCCTACGAGGTCGACTACGAGGAGTGGACCGCTGAAGAGGTGCAGGCTCAAAACCTGGTCTATGGCAATTCCTATATGCAGCGCGGCCAGTTTGTGGTCGAGGCTCGGTTGATCGACGTGAACACCCGGGAGTCCATCATCGGGAACCGCTACCGGGTCGATCCGGATGAGGAGGGCGTCCGATCGCTGGCCCACCGCTTCGCCGATGAAATCGTGCTCCGCATCGGTGGAGGGGTTCGAGGCGTCGCTTCCACCCGGATTGCCTTTGTCTCCAACCGCAACGGCCACAAGGAAATCTTCACCATGGACTACGATGGCCATGGGCAGAAAGCGCTCACCAACCACCGTTCCATCAGCCTGACTCCCCGCTGGTCTCTCGACAACTCACGCATCGCCTACACTTCCTACCACCGAGGCAATCCCGACCTGTATTTTCGTACCGTCTACGACCAAAGGCTCATCCCCTTCTCCCAACGCGGCGGCTTGACCACCACGCCGGCCTTTGCCCCCGACGGGGAAAGGATCGCCTTCAGCTCCAGCAAGAGCCGTGACCCCGAAATCTACGTTTCCGATCTCCGCGGCCGCCGCCTCCGCCGGCTGACCCGGGCCCGCGGCGTGGACATCTCGCCCGTATGGAACCCCAAGTCCGGAAGGCAAATCGCTTTCGTCTCCGGTCGCAGCGGTTCTCCCCAGATCTGGATCATGGATGAGGACGGCTCCAACCTGCGCCGGTTGATTAACGAAGGCGGCGAGGCCGTGAGTCCCTCCTGGAGTCCGGACGGCGTGCACATCGCTTTCTCCTGGAGGAGGCGACTAACGGGACGATTCGACATCTACCTGCTGGACGTGGTCAGCGGACGATTCAGCCAGCTGACTCGAGACGGCGCCAACAATGAGCATCCCGTCTGGTCGCCCGACAGTCGTCATATTGCCTACGAGTCCAACCGTTTCGGCAGCCGGCAGATCTTCATCATGCTGGCCGACGGGACTCAGAAGGAGCAGCTCACGCACCAGGGCCAAAACACCTCTCCCGCCTGGTCCAATTACTTTCAGCGTTGATTTTTTTGCTTTACACTGGATTTATTTTTTATAGACTAGTGCCCGCTATCAAAGTTTCGGGACACGATTACGCTTCCACACCCATCTTGGAACGGAGGAAGGAAATTATGAAAAACAGGAAGTCCTTGAACGTGGCTGCCCTGTGCCTGTTCGCGCTCCTCATCGCAATCTCGGGCGGCTGTAAGAAGAAGGTGCCGGTCGCGCCTCCGGAAGAGCCTGCGCCGCCTCCCCCGCCGCCCAAGCCCACGGCGACCTTGACGGCCAACCCGACAACCATCCAGAAGGGAAAGTCCTCGACCCTGACCTGGAGCACCACCAACGCCACCAACGTCTCCATCGACCAGGGAATAGGCGACGTGAGCACCAGCGGGTCGCGCTCGGTATCTCCCAGTTCTTCCACGACCTATACGTTGACCGCCAAGGGCGAGGGCGGAACCACTACTGCAAGCGCCCGGGTGACGGTCACGGCACCGCCCCCACCGCCTCCCAAGCCCAAGAAGAGAGAACCGACTGTCGAGGAGATGTTCACCAAGAAGGTCAAGGACATCTATTTCGACTACGACAAGTCGGAGATCCGGGACGACGCCCGCACCACCCTGGCGGCGGCCTCCGAGTTCCTCAAGAAATACCCGCAAGTCAGCTTCACCATTGAAGGCCATTGCGACGAGCGGGGCAGCGAGGAATACAACCTGGGTCTGGGCGACCGCAGAGCCAATGCCGCCCTCAGCCATCTCACCTCCATGGGAATCTCCAGCTCTAGGGTCAAGACCATCAGCTACGGCAAGGAGAGGCCCCAGTGCATGGAGTCCAATGAGTCCTGCTGGCAAAAGAACCGCCGGGCCCATTTCGTGCTGAGTCGCTGACGCAAGCAATCCCTGCGGCGCGGCCGCCCCCTGATCCTCCAGGGGGT
Organism: Acidobacteriota bacterium; assembly: GCA_028875575.1. Lineage (NCBI taxonomy): Bacteria > Pseudomonadati > Acidobacteriota > Acidobacteriota bacterium. The sequence goes on along the minus strand of JAPPDF010000061.1, from coordinate 3,028 downwards.
GGCCCGTCGCATCCGTTTTGTTCTCCCTCCAGCCATAGGATTCCCACCTTTAGCCGGGTGGTTCTCTCCTCAAGTACTCCCAAGATCCGAAGCTTTCTGTCGCGCCACAGGGGCGTTAGCGCGCATTGCTCACCAAGTCGCAACTTAAGCGAGTTTGCAAAATTCGCCAGCGGGACCGTTGCCGGGAATGGCCACAAAGGGCACAAAAAGAGCAGAACGACGAGAAACGACCAAGGCATGCGGGCTTTGTGTGATCAGATCCGGCAGGCGGGCTTCAACCTGCATGGATCCTCAAGACTCGAAATCAAGAAATTCGTTTTGTGACTCCTGTGCTTATTGTGGTTAGACAGCATTTTGCACCAGGTCGCACCCGATATTGAAAGAGGCGGAACATCCCATTTTCCGGATGGTTCCCCGACTCTTTTCCGCGGCCCAACCCGAACTTGCCCTGCCGAACAGCCGCTGCTATCATTCACCAAACGACCGCTTCGGACCCCCAGATATCGAGGTGACCAAATTGCTTAGACACACCCTGTTGCCCAGCCTAGGGATTCTGTTGATGGCGATGCTTCCGGCCTCGGCTCAAAAAAGGGAAATCATCCGGCTGCAAGCCGACGTTTCCATCATGCAGCAGCAACTGCGGGAACTGCAGAAGGGCTTCGACTCCGACATCGCTGTCTTGAAAGACCTGGTTGAGAAGCTCTTCGACCAGTCGAACAGGATGCAGGCCGCTCTTGAAGGCATGAAGTCATCGAACCGACAGACGGAAACGGCCGTCGGGGCCAAGATCGATTCGCTGGAGACCCAGTTCTCGGTGGTCAACACTGGAATCGACATGGTGATGGAAAGAATCAACAAGCTCTCCATGCAAATGGCGGAGACCAAGACTCAGGTCGTCGAGTCCCTGGACAACCCGCGGCGCCCGAGCGGTGCTCCGTCTCCGGAGGCACTCTACAATTCCGCCTACGGCGACTACCTCAAGGGCAGCTATGACCTGGCCCGGGAGGGATTTCAGGAATACGTCAACAACTACCCGCAAACCGAACTCTCGGACAACGCTCTCTATTGGATCGGCGAAACCTTTTACGGGATCCGGAACTTTGCCGAAGCTGTAGATGCCTTTGACCGGGTGATACAGATCTACCCCAAGGGCGACAAGGTCCCGGCGGCGATCTTGAAGAAGGGGTTCAGCTACCTGGAGCTCGAAAACCGGCAGGCCGGGGTCAAGGAGCTCCGCTGGGTCATCCAGAAGCACCCGTCCTCCGAAGAGGCCAAGATCGCCAGAAATCGTCTGAAAATCCTGGGCGTATCGGCACGCGCCCCTCGCCGGAAGGCGTCGCGCCGCTGAAGAATTTCTCCCGAACCAATTCTCCCATCGAAGGTTACAAGGAGGCGTGGAATGGCAGGTTCAGTCAACAAGGTGATTCTGGTGGGCAGGTTGGGACAGGACCCCGAAGTCAGATACACGCAAGGAGGCACGGCGGTCGCCAACCTTCGCATCGCCACCGACGAGACCTGGAAGGATCAGAGCGGCGAAAGGCAGCAGCGAACGGAGTGGCACACGGTCGTCCTCTGGCGAAGACTGGCGGAAATCTGCGGCCAGTACCTCAGCAAGGGAAGGCTGGTCTACATCGAGGGGAAACTGCAAACCCGGAGTTGGCAGGACAGGGAGGGCAACAAGCGCTACTCCACCGAGGTTCAGGCCGACAACATGGTCATGCTGGGCGGCCGATCCGAGGAAGGACAAGCGGCGCCGGCAGCCCAACCCGCCGCTGTAGCCAACTCGGACACCGGGGCTTCCGACGACGACATCCCATTTTAGCCGGCCCGTTCCCGTGTTCATCGGCAAGCAGATCGGCCCTTACCGAATTCTCTCCAGAGACCGGCTGGCGGACACCCGGTGCTTCCATAAGGCGACCCACATCGAGCGACGGGAGACCGTCGCTCTCTTGTTCCTGAAGCGCCCGCCGCGGCAGGATGACCCTGCCGAATCGCAGTTCCTGCAGAAGCTGGCTCTCTACGCCACCCTGGACCACTCCAACCTGGCCCGACTCTTCCCGATCGAGGCCCACGAGGACCTTCATATTCTCCCCATGGAGTTCATGCATGGGACCACGCTGGCCGAGACGATCGGCGCGGGCCCTTGCGACTTCGACCAGGCCCTTCAGACAGCCATTCAAGCCGCCCGCGCACTGCTGGAGGTACACGAGAACGGCCTCGTCCACGGACAACTCACCTCACGCAGCCTGTTCCTGCAGGAAGGCAACCAGGTCAAGCTGCTCGACGCCGTCCTGCCCTATCTGCCGCCCCACCTGGTCCTGCAGGATCCGGAGGCCCCGGAGTCGCGGGCACCGGACCCTCCAGCGGGTCAGCCGCCCCTGCTGCACCTCAGCTACCGGGCGCCGGAGCAGGTGCGGGGGGAGCCTGCAGACGCCAGGAGCGACCTGTTCTCCCTGGGGGCCGTGCTTTACGAAATATCTCTGGGGGAGTTTCTCTTCACGGGTGAGGATGGGGTCGCACTGGACCGGCAGATCCAGGACCGGGAGCTTCCCAGGCTGATTTCGGTACGGCCCCACACATCTCCGGGCTGGAGCCGCCTGTTGGGAGCCCTCCTGCAAAAGGACCCGGGCGACCGATACCCCTCCGCCTACGAGCTGTTGAGTGACCTGGAAAAGCTCAACTACGGATTCAGCCTGGACAAACTGGCATTTCGCCCGGCCAACCCCAGGCTCACCCGCCGCGGATTCTTCAGAAGCTTTACCGGCGACCCGGAGGAATGATCAGCCACTCCCCGTCCCCGACGACGGGACGGATCATACAGGGTGAAACAGGGACCTTTTACGAACCTCGGAGACTGGGGCCCCATCCGGCTCGACTGCGGGCGGGATCTCCTAACTGACGATCTTGCTAATTCCGTCCCCCCCACCGGTTCGACTACGGGCGGATCTCCTATCTGGCTATCTCGCCGATTCCGTCCCCCCCACCGGTTCGACTGCGGGCGGAGCCCTTGTCTCACCGACTCCCCCTC